>QMWW01000015.1 GCA_003661825.1 Thermoprotei archaeon | reverse complement strand
TACTTCTACGCATAAATCAAGGGCTTATTTAAAAATTTTTCGCAACCCTTTAATATCAAGTAATACCTTTGTTTATAAATCTTTCCCTAACAGAAACATTTATCGCCAAATCCTACCAGGAAAAAGAACAACGAACTAATAAAGTATACGTTATCTAATATGATTAATCCATAAGTAGTTAGACCTAATACGTTTTGGATTTATTTATAAGTAGCTCAGAGCTAACAAATAGGTATACAAACTCTGATACACTAAAGAGAAAAAGGTATATAGCGCCGGGGGCGGGATTCGAACCCGCGCGCCCCACACGGGACAGTAGGTCTCTAGCATTAGTCTCGAGCCTACCCCCTTAGACCGCTCGGGCACCCCGGCTCTTTAGCCCCTCGTAGCCGAGGGACTCGTCACCAGTCAGACGATGCGGGCGTTTCCCAACGGCTCTTCATCAGGTTCTCATAGTATTTATAGGTATCTTATCACACCATTAAACTTTATTCCGGTATGAGCATCTTGACAAAATACATAAAGACAGGGGAAGGTCTAAGAGGTCTGCTTTTGTACTCCGGATGGGCTTGGATGCCAAAGTATATCGTTCTATAATCTTTGATCTCAATAAGCTCAGGGTATCCGTCGTCGCTCCACCCACTTATCAGCATGCCTGAGCTCTCTAAGATATCGATATATTTCGGGTTAACCCCGTATCTATGCCTATGTCTTTCATAGACCACCTCACTACGATACATATTCCACGCATGAGTATTTCTGACTATTCTTATAGGATATGCTCCAAGCCTCATGGTTCCACCAAGCATCTCTAGTTTCTTCTGGCTTGGCAAAAGATCCACTACAGGATAGGGAGTGTTTGGATCCAATTCAGTACTATTAGCGTTTTCTAGCCCAACTATATTACGAGCGAACTCTACTACCATTAACTCCATTCCAAAACATATACCTAGCAGGGGTTTACCGCGCTCACGTAGCTTTTCAATAGCTTTAATTTTTCCCTCAGCCCCTCTCTTACCAAAGCCTGGCAAAATAACCGCTCCATCATACTTAAGAACTTCATTAACATTGATTAAGCCTCTCTCTATATCCGTGGATTCGAACCATTCAAGCTCCACCCTTACATTGTTCCAAGCACCGCCGTGCTTAAGGGCTTCGATAATGCTCAGATAGCTGTCATGTATTTTAGTGTACTTTCCGATCAAGGCTATTTTCACTGTTTTATTGGCATTGGTAATTCTTTCTACAAAATCGATCCACTTTGAAAGATCCGGTTCTCTATACTCTATACCGAGCTTTTCAGCGATGTATTTAGCATACCCGTTCCTGTGGAGAATAAGTGGTACCCGATATATGGTATCTACATCTGGATTACTAAATACGGCTTCAGGGGGAAGCATTGCATGTAGCGCTATCTTGTTTTTATTCTCTTTCTCGAGGGGTCTAGGGGATCTCACAACTATTATGTCGGGTTGAATACCTATTCTACGTAACTCATTGACACTGTGCTGAACAGGTTTTGTTTTCTGCTCACCTGTTGATATAACTGGCGATAGAGCTACATGTATATACAGTGTATTCCTTATCCCTTCTTCTACCCTCATCTGTCTAACGGCTTCAAGAAAAGGTAGGGACTCGATATCTCCCACAGTTCCGCCTATCTCTATGAGAGCTATGTCAGCATTAGATTCTCTTACAACCTCCTTAATGGTATTCTTGATCTCGTCTGTTACGTGTGGGATTATCTGAACACATTTACCGAGATATTCTCCTCTTCTCTCCTTCATAATAACGCTATAGAAAATCTTACCTGTCGTGATGTTATGCTTCTTAGTTAAATCTATATTTAGAAATCTCTCGTAGTGACCTATGTCTAGATCCGTTTCTCCCCCGTCTTCGGTGACGAAGACTTCGCCATGCATATACGGATTCATAGTCCCTGCATCAACGTTTACATAGGGATCTATTTTAATAGCCGTGACACTATAGCCCATGGATTTTAGCAACAAACCCGTTGAAGCAGTAACCACTCCTTTTCCTAGACCAGAAAGAACCCCACCAGTAACGAATATGTACTTAGGCACGGCGCAACACCGCTCTACACAAAATACTTTCCAAAAAACTATTACTTTATATACCCTAATCCCAATTACTCACAAAACATGGTAGTAGACAAGGAACACATGGAATACATTTCATGGCATAGCCTCTATCTAGCCCTAGTTGAAATAGCTAGTAGAATTAGGAACGATAACTACGTTCCAGATATAATAGTCGGTATATTAAAAGGAGGAATTATACCAGCCAGGATACTTTCAGACCTATTATCCGTTGATGTAATTGGGTTTATAGGCGTTAGATTCTACAGAAGAGTAGGGGTACGGGAGTCTAGACCAGAGTTAACGCTTCCACCGATGCCTAGTGTACGCGGAAAGAAGGTACTAGTAGCTGACGACGTTATAGAAACTGGACGGACACTACAGCTAGTACTCGACGAGCTCAGTAGATACGGAGCAAGTGAGATAAGATCAGCCACAGTGTATGTTAAGAAAAGAAGCCCTGTATTCCCAGACTACTACTACAAAGTCACTGACAAATGGGTTGTGTTTCCCTGGGAGTATGTTGAAACAGCTAAAGAGGTAGGGGATCTAGAGGAGATAGTTGGAGAGGATAAACAGCTTTACATAGTTGTCAAAAAAGAGTTCTTAACTACTTAAACTACGCACTTTTTCTAAGTAACCTGTAATACGTAGTTATGAGCAGAAACAGAAGCAACAAGTTTCTAGCTAAACTCAGGATCTGTGTCACTGATGGAAAACTCCACGGATTAAACTCTACTTCTACTGGTAAGCCGAGAGTGTGATGTAGGAAGCTACGGATCTCTACGTCCTTGAAGAACGTCACCATGATAGAAGCATTAGCCGCATCAGCTAGTGCATAGAGCAAAAGACTTCTAACAGGTAATACTACTACTGATAACGGTAGAATGAGAATCATCATCTGCGGCGAGAAGACATAGTTAAGAACAGTTGATGCGGTTATCCCCAGAAACGATATAGACACTATAGTCCGATTATCTATGCTTCTAATTCTAGTAATAAGCCTAGCTGAAGCCAATAGAAACAGTGATAGGCTAGTAGTAGCTAGTATTCTATGGAGCTCGCTAAACACATTATTGTCTAGCACGAGGTAAATACAGTTCTCACAGTACCAGCTACTATGATGCCCTATAAAGTCTAGAAAGCCTCTAGGCGATAGTATATATAGTACGAGGAACGGTAGAGTAGAGGCCGCCATTGCGGTTAAAATAAACTTGACGGCTATACCGCGCTTCACGATCTCTACACGAACACTACGTAAAAGCATAAGCATCAGGAGGAGAAGCGGTAAAGCGGGGAGTATTTTTGACGCTACAGCTAAGCCTATTAAAACTCCACCCGTGCTTGGTCTCTCCTTTGTGAGAAAGTATAAACCGGTGATCATTAGGCTTGATGTAATCATATCCCAGTTATACACTAAGTACATGATGATTGATGGAGCAAAAACCACTAGTAGTACCCTTGAGCTATGCATACCTTCTTCCACGAGGAACTTCTTAACGATCAGGATACATAGTATAAAGAATGCTAACGTAATCAGTGAGTTTACTAAGAAATGAACACCAGCAAGATCTACGAACAGTTCCTCGTATATACTTGCGTTATACTCGCCGGGGAGCACTGCAGATATAGCTATACAGGTTGAAAGATACCATACCAAACCTATTACTGGTGGATACTCGAACTTATAATCAATGTATGGTATTGGGCAGAACTTTGAACCGTTGATCAATGAGATATATCTCTCTTCTCTATACCAGGTGTCTAGTAACTCACTGGTTCTTTTATAGAGATCTGGGTGAAACCGTGTATAGAATACGCCATATACTACATCGCTGTATTTGAAACCAAAATTTCCGAGAATAATAGGTGTCTCTGGGTAGTGCATGTATACGGTTATAGCCCAAACTGTTATAGCCAGGATCAGTAAAGCATTACCTATATTTAGAAACCGTTTAGATACCACCGCCGATAACCATGTATGTGTGTTGAATGAAGCCGGGGATATATCTGAGATCCTCGAAAAGTGTATTCTCCCCACATATTTTTCGATGAGTTATAGAAGCTTCATCGAGTATACGTAGATCTTCGGTTTTTAGCTGAATCTCAGCTACTTTAGCATACTCGTCTATCCTAGAAGGTGTTCTAGTTCCCGGTATGGGAATAGTGCCTCTGCTTATCAGCCAGGCAAGAGCTATTGTAGCAGTTGCTACGCTGTAATTCCTAGCTATAGCATCTAGAGCTCCCTGTAAATCCCTATCGCGGGCTACTGTTTTAAGCACTTGATCTCTTTCCTGGATTTCTGTCTTAGGGGCTTTTAACCCGGCTAAAGCGCCTTTGGCTAAGGGGCTCCAGGCCATAAGCGACAGCCCAAACCGTTTCATTATAAGCTGTAACTTATTCTCAACGACCCTATATCCTAGACTATACTGAACTTTATTGACTACTGGTTCGAGCCTTTTAACGCATGTAAGTACTCTTTCTAGATATCTCTCACCATAATTCGAGAAACCATAATAGCTAGCGAGGCTCCTGCTATCAGCTTCTTCAAATGTATGCACTACTCTACATATAGATGAGTAAAACGGGGGAACCCAATGACGTATTATGAGATCCAATGTAAATCCTAATCTACTGTTGCTCTTCTTCACCAACTTTAATATGGATTCACGTGTGTATTTGTAGCCAGCTACCTTACTAGCAACAATTATTTCGTCCAATATACCTACCTTCTTAACAGCTATTCCAAGTATTCTCTCCGATAATCCATTCCCGTAGATTTCCATGGTATCGAAAAAGTTTATTCCCTGTATGCGCTTTTTCAACGATAGCAATAGCTATTTGTTCAATATCTCTACTAGGAGGATTCCAAGGTTTTAAGCTTATCTACCAGAAGCCTAGACCAACAGCACTAGCACAGAGATTCTTTCCCTAACCTACTCATTTTCACGCTCATTTCCCGTTAAGGTTTAACTGTGTAGTATAATCTCTTCCTCCTCCTACCTTTATTAACTATGCCTATTATTTCTATCTCTCCTATTTCGCTAGTTCTCTTTACATGTGGTCCGCCATCAGCTTGTATGTCTACACCGGGTATCTCCACTATCCTAAGCTGTTCTAGATCTGGAGGCATACGTGAAGCTAGTTTAACAAGGCCGGGGATCTTCATGGCTTCCTGTCTAGGGAGCCAATAGATCTTTACCTCTAGATCCTTCTTAACGATCTCGTTAGCTTTCTTAACTGCTGATACAAAGACCTCTCTATCGAATACCTCTAAGCTATAATCATCATATGCTTTATCAACAGTTATATTACCACCAGTTATCAATGCCCCATACTCGCTATACATAACTGCTGCTAGGATATGAGCAGCTGTGTGCAATCGCATAAGCCTGTATCTTCTATTCCAATCAATCACCAGTTTGACTTTATCGCCTATGCTAAGACCTCTCGGATCATTAACTTTGTGCGCTACATCATTTTTACGTTTATCAAAGGCTACAAATACAACATTATAGACGGAGTTATCCCTAACTATATAACCAGTATCGTGATCTACTCCTCCACTCCGTGGATGGAAAATCGTCCTATCCAGGTATACGTTGTCTTCCTCTATACCCGTTACTCTCGCATAAAGCTCGCGGATATAAGAATCCCTTTGATATACTAGGTCTACCAATACGGACAACCCCTTGTACTATGCTATGAAGAATACCTCCAACTTATTAGGTATAGAGTAGCCGGGCGGGGATTCGAACCCCGGTCACGGGGGCTCTCCCCATCACAGCTACCCAGCCTACTATATCTCAACTAAGCACTACCCCATTATTTTAAACTTTTCTAAACCACGTAGACTTAATCTAAGGAAATGTAGCGAGGGGCTGGGTGGCTGTGACGAGCCAGAGCCCCGCATCCTTGGCCGCTAGACGACCCGGCTGCTTGTACTTCAAGTAAATACTGTAGTGCACGGGGTTTATATTCCTTACACAGTCTCTACACAAAGTCTGAACATAAAACTATGCAGTACATTAGTCCACGTGGATGTAGATATTGTCGAGACGGCTCACGAGTTGAGCATGTAGGGAGTATTTCTACGTTTACAAGCAATACGAGGTGCTGACTGAATGCATCGGATCCTTAAAAGGAATGAATGGGATCTGTTTGGATCTATAGGATAACTAAGGGGATTGCTATGGATGTAGTTAACTTCCTCGGGAAAAAGCTAGGGGAATGGTGCGGGGGGTGGGATTTGAACCCACGCAGGCCTACGCCACCGGGTCCTAAGCCCGGCCCCTTTGACCTGGCTCGGGCACCCCCGCGTCTACTTATCTTTACAGAGTATAAGTTAGTTATTAAGTATTTTTCGCCATATTTTGAAGGTCTTTGTTTATAGCTATAGTTAGACTATAAGAATCTTGGGGCGGGCTTCATGTATGTCAGCATAGATCCCACGAATTACCGTGTGTTACATCCGCGTCCCGTGTACTTAATAGTCTCCATGGATAAAGAGGGAAAACTAAACGTTATGGCTGCCTCCTGGGTTTCGCCAGTTAGCGATGAACCTCCGCTCATAGCTGTATCTATTTGGAGAGAGAGCAAAACCTATGAGAACATAGTTGAGACAGGGGAGTTTACAGTAAATATTGTCAGCGACAAACACATAGACCTAGTATGGGAAGCGGGAACAACTAGTGGCAAAAAAGTTGATAAGTGGAGCAAGCTAGGGCTAGAACCCTATAGTTCGTCAGAAATCCGGGTTCCGGGAATTAAAGGAGTACTAGGTTTTGTTGAATGCCGTGTTAGGGAAAGCATAGGTGTCGGTGAAAGCGAGCTCTTTATAGCAGAAGCACTAAAGGTGCATGTTAATAGAGAGATGTATGAAAAATATGGATGGAACCTGCGCAAGACTGGGATACTGCTACACGCTGGAGGTAGAGTATTCACTACTACAAAGTGGCCAATCTTTCCCCGCAGAGGCAGAAGTTAACCTTATTTCTCAAGTTGGTTATCTTAATGTATGGTGAAGGGCTTGGTCCGTGTTAAGACCAAGCTTGTCACATGGGAGGAAATTGTTGAATGGAGCCATGGACTAGCAATGATAATTAGAAAAGACGGCTATAAACCCGATGTAATAGTGGCATTAGCACGTGGAGGATACGTCCCCGCTAGACTCCTCTGTGATTTCCTCGATGTAGAAAACTTGCTAAGTATACAAAGCCAGCACTGGACAGAGGCGGCAAAAGCTGAAGAGAAAGCCATTATAAAGTACCCGTACAAAGTAGATCTATCGGGTCGAAGAGTACTGATAGTCGATGACATAGTAGATACTGGGGATTCCATCAAGCTAGCATATGAATTTATAGTCAAGAACTGGAACCCACTAGAAGCACGGACTGCAGCACTTCAATGGATTAGTAGCGTTGCAAAGTTTAAGCCCGACTACTATTATATTGAAGTAACCGACTGGACCTGGTTCCAGTATCCTTGGACAAGGCTAGAGGATACGTATCAATTCATAAAACGTATAATGACTGAAACCTACAAGGAAACCAATAAGAAAAAGTGGAGCTTTGAAGAAATAGTTAATGGTTTCAAAGAATGGTATGGAATAGATGTAGGCGAGCTCTACTATAGAGAGGCTCTAAGAATTCTAGAGGAAAAAGGCATTATAGTAAGAGAAGGGAGCGAATACGTACTTGCTACGTAAAGAGAATAGGTAGTGAATAAACCAGTCAAAACGACGCGTTAACATAGGCTTCGTATAACCTTCGTTATAATAAAATTAAATATAGATCGAGATAATAGCTAATCATGGTGGTCCTATGCTGGTTGAACCAAAAACCACGGCCGAGATCGGCATTATCGGTGGAAGCGGTTTATACGAGATTCCGGAATTAACTAATATAAGTGAGCACAAGATCTACACACCCTACGGCGCACCAAGCGATAACATTATTGTAGGCGAACTGGGTGGAAAAAAGATAGCTTTTCTGGCAAGACATGGAAGGGGGCATAAGTATCCTCCACATAGAGTAAACTACAGAGCTAATATTTGGGCCCTTAAAAGCTTAGGAGTTAAGTGGATCCTATCGTTCTCAGCCGTAGGAAGTCTACGCGAAGATTATAAGCCAGGAGAATTCGTAGTGCCAGATCAATTCATAGATATGACTAAAGGGATAAGACCAGCAACATTCTTCGAAGAAGGTGTTGTAGCGCACGTTAGTATGGCTGATCCTTTCTGTGAACACCTTCGAAGAATAATAATAGAGGCGGCAAAAACTATTAGTGGACTAGTAATACATGAAAGAGGAACGTACTTATGCATAGAAGGGCCAAGATTCTCTACGAGAGCTGAAAGTAGGATATGGAAAGAGGTGTTTAAAGCCGATATAATTGGTATGACGCTGGTACCAGAGATAAACTTGGCCTGTGAAGCCGAGTTATGCTATGCAACCGTAGCTATGATCACAGACTATGATGTATGGGCTGAAAAACCTGTAACTGCTGAAGAGGTCTTGAGAGTTATGGAAGAGAATATAGAAAAGGCAAAGAAGCTGTTACCTAGAATAGTGGAGAAGATACCAAGTAAACCTTTGGAGGAGCTATGTAGTTGTTGCAAAAGCTTAGAAACAGCGCTAATATAGCTATGTACACTAGATACGTCCACAGCTTAGAAGCTACTTCTCGGAAAATAACTGAAAACCTATACAAGCATCTCCACAATTTCAAAGGTACATTGATGCTAGCCTATCATAGACAGGGGTATTTACCAGCTTCTGTAGCCTACTGGTTCATACTAACTATGAATCCCGAACAGCGCGTTGTAATCCATGAATCAAACACTATAGCTTACTATATGTTGCCCTACCATGAAAGCGGGCTAGTAATACTCTATTCAACAAATCCATATGCCGCATCAACCTACAATCTACTCCAAACAGCTAGACTAACAGGCTACGAAGTACTATTAGTAACTCTAACCCCTAGGGATGAGAGGATAAACACGCTGTACTCTAGGTACAGCAAGATATATATCAATACTAGAGATGAGCTTGAAGCTGCACTCATAATGGCTATATCAACGTACTATGTACTAGGAGAGCTTTATAAAAACAAACTAGGCAGTAGAGGTAAAAGAATATATGAGCACATAGAGGAAGGACTCTCACCTATTGTTGAAGAGCTTGTAAACAGATATACCGAACAGCTTGAAAGAATTGTTAAGTTTAAGGAAGTGGTTATAACTTCATCTAGACTCTTAGAGCCAATAGCGCTCTATTTCGCTGAAGCGCTACGGAGACTGGGCATTAACGCGTATTACCAGTTTTTTGAACATATAGATAATGCTAATAACATACTACTACTGTCAACTAGTGCCGAAGAACACTTTACTAGAGAACTCAGGTTCAAATACAACATTATGGATACTACGCTGGAGAACATGGTTCTCAACACGGATCCGTTAGAAGCTCAGATTTATTTAGCGCTTCTGGCTTATTACCTTGTATACAGCTATAATCGAGCGATCAAGACATAAGTAGGTCTAGGTGGAATACAGTTGGTTCTAAATAGATTTATGTATTCGCGAAAGCTAATCGCACTACTGCTAATTTTACTATACTGTTTCACAGCATATGCAACTGCAACTTTCACCCCTAGCGAGCTGCTCTATAGCACTATCGCGTATATCGTGGTATTAGGCTATTTTACGTACTACTTAAGCGTTCGCAGAAGCCCGAGAGAGGTTATAGCCCTAACTACTTTTATAGTACTGGTATTAATTGCCGGCACAGTGACAGGGTGTATAGTAATCGGGATGTCTAGGATAGGCTCTCTTCTATACACATTAACGATCTCTATATCTTCTTTCACTGTACTACTCTCTATAGGCAAGCTATATAAGGCTTAGTATGGAGAAATTCTTAGCGATATCGAGGGAAAAGGATGAAGATAGCGGTAATACATTACCGTAGTAAGCCTTCTTTAAGCTCTTCCGAACTTCTCTTCACTATTCAAGAGCTAGGTCATACACCAGTGTATTTAAAAATTCATGAACTCGACGCTTACTTAGAGGATGGAGCTATAGCTGTTAAAAGGTTTGGTCAAGAAGTAGAAGTCGATGCTGGCATCATCCGCAGCATAGGTTTAACTTTAACTATTGATACCTTTGCCAAAAGACTAGGAGTGTTAGAAACATTAGCGCAAAACTCTGTACTCATAAACAAGCCAAGCACCATAACATATACTAGGGATAAATGGAGATGCTTGCTAAAGTTAGCCATAAACGGCATTCCCGTACCATCAACTCTAATTACTGAAAATCCCTATACGGCTAGAAGGTATTGTGGAGATAAGGGAAAAGTAGTGTATAAACCGCTAATGGGTAGTCTGGGTTTAGGCTCTACGCTTGTAAGCGACCCGGATATTGCATACCACATAACGCGTAGCTTAATAAATATAGGCATTCCAAGCTATTACCAGGAATACTTAGAAAAACCAGGCTATGACTTCAGAGTATTTGTTGTAGGAGATAAAGCTATAGGAGCTATGAAGAGAGTACAGGCTACTGGGTGGAAAACAAATATAGCCCAGGGTGCCCGTGGCGTAAAGATCAACGAAAATGAATATCCCGAAGTCTTCGAGTTAGCTATTAGGTCTGTAAGAACGCTTAAACTAGATTATGCAGGAGTGGATATAGCATATGACAAAAGAACAGAGAAGTACTATGTCTTAGAAGTTAATGCCTATCCGCAATGGCGCGGTTTAAGAGTAGCAACTGGAGTTGACGTAGCTAAACATATAGTCCTGTATTTGATAAATAAGACTAAGAGATGATGAATAGCAAACCATCAGATCCACGTGAAGATGAGCTCTCAGACTGAGGCGCCTTTTCCCTCAATTCTAGTGATTAGATTATAATACTATAGCTAGCTTAGCCATTAATTTAAGCGTGTACACACATATTATTAGAGGCGGGGAAGTTCTCTTGGAAACCCTCATACTCAAAGCATTCATGGAAGGAACTCACTTAGCCGTTTACGCTTCCATAAAACCTGGAAGTCATCACAGGCTTAGATTAGATAAAGAGTCATGGTTCCTCGTTTCCAACGTAATAGCTATCACCGAATACATGATCCAAGCAACAGAGTATGGCGAGAGAGTAAGACGGGGAGATAGAGCTATTGGAGATATTGAAATAGGGAAACTAATAGCTAGAGCCTTGCGAGAAGCGTATAGGTGGTGTAGTAGAAGAGTATACCCATCACTAGTTATTCCTATACTGCTGTATTCGCTAGCCATATCACATTCCAATACTGAGAGCATAATAAGGGATGCGGGAAAACTACGCAGATCATTAGATCTAGTACTAAGCATTAATAAATGGCGTGAAATCAAGCAGATCATCGATACACTACGCGGAGTCAATAGAAATGATATGTACAAACACCTCGTAGCTTCCGGGATCTCTCACTTAGCTGGAGTTGAGGGAGCAGTAACTCTTAACGAGCTCTTCACGGTTCTTGGGAGCAAGTGGCCAGGATTCATCTCGGTAGATACGCGAGAGTATAGAGTAGTAGTCTACGTTAAGAAGCTACTAGAGTATTATAAAAGGTATAATGATGCAGAAAACGCTGTAGTAGCTTTATACCTAGATATGATCCAGGCGAAAATGCCAGGATGGGCTCGCAAATATGTAGAAGAAGCATTCAGAGATAATCTAATGCATAGCCGTAGCGGAGCTAAGAGGTTATTCGAACTAGATAACATGTTTAGAAAACAAGGTATATCTTATAATGAATATTCAGAGCTACTAGCTATCATAACATCACTAGCCGTTTACGAAGGAATGAGAATTTAGAACCTTAGTATTAAAGCCACTTATAAATACCAGTTTTCTCTTTACTCTCTATAATGAACTCTATGTTAACTATCCTGCTTCTTGCAGGCAAGGATACGTTATACACTGGCGCTGATCCGACCATAACGCGTTCTATCCTCCCCTTATGTACATGGCCATGAATAACTAGGTCTATAATACCACTTTTAATTAGCTCCTCAAACCCTCTAGAAGCCAAGTGCATCCAAATCCTACGCGGCTCACCCTCTAGATTCCTATACGTTACCCCATAGTGAGATACTAATAGTATAGCGTCAGTACCTTGGCTTTTCAGTTTAGCAACCAGCTTTGCGATCTTCGCTGGTAATTCCCTGTAGTACTCACTTATTTGTGGAATATTGCGTAGTTGCCATGTAGTAGGTTTGTCAAGTGCTCCACGAGTACCCACTATCCCTATCTTCTTACCATGAATCTCGATTATAGTATAAGAGTCATTTAACCAGGTGAATTGATCATACCGCTTGATATATTCTTCTTCAAACCCACGGTACTCCTCATTACCAAATATACTTACAACTGGTGTACTGGGAAAAGTCTTTGTTATATAATTGTACACGGGTTTTAATGCAGTAACCGTGTTTCTTTCAACTAGGTCACCCGCTAGGATTATAACATCGGGATCTGTACTGATTTCCTTGATGCTCCTGAAAAACAGCTCAATATATCTTGGGCTATGTATATCAGCTGTTGCCAGTATCTGTATCATCGCAATAACCATCCTTATATTCTAACCCGAATTTATTCCTTGTATACAGAGCTAATAACTATAGCTATACATTACAGATAGGTTTATTAGTAGTTGTCTAGTTTAAATAATCAAAACAGCGCTATTACCGTGAGGGTGAGTAGATCTGACTATTGGGTTGTTTAAAGGAACGAGCGCGGCTGGGCATAAAGGCTGGACTAGGGTATACTGCGTGATATGCAATGCTGAATTAGATCTCTTTAAAGCCGTTGACGAGAAAAATGTATACTATTGTCCGAACTGCATAAAGAATAAGGCTGAAGCTTATTTCTGTGAAGCACATGCAAGAAATCTACACTATAGATGCCCTTATTGTAGAGGAGAGCTTAAACCTTACTATGTCTAGGAATCCTTGGAAGATATGCTTATAGCTCCATGGGGACAAAGGGGGATACATCCATAGCATTCTATACAATTATTAGAATCGGCAAAGACAAGGTCGCCGACTTTGTAAAAGACTCTCGTTGGACAGTAAGTTATACAAAGACCACATACATCACATTTATTATGATCAATGATTACTTCTACCAAGGCTGATTGCCTCAGGTAATAGATATGCACGTAAAGGCTGATATGCATATACACTCGACTTATAGTGATGGACGCGCTAGTCCACGTGAGATACTAATCTATGCACAGTATAAAGGTTTAGCCGTAATCTCGATCACCGATCACGATACTTTCTTGGGTAGCGTCGTTGCTCAGAGATATTTACGAAGTATACAGGAGGATCTTGTAGTAATAATCGGTAACGAGGTTAGAACGGATGAAGGAGATATATTACTCTACTGTTACGAGCCCATAGACACTCCAAGAACTCTCGAAGACCTAGTAGATTATGCACATAGTAATAACTGTTTAGTCGTTCCAGCACATCCATTTGATCTATTTAGACTGGGTATAGGGACAGCCATATATGAATTCAAAGAATGGGATGCTATCGAAGCTTGGAATGCATCTGCGAACAAAGGTGCTAATAGGAAAGCCGTAGAAGTAGCCAAGGAGATGGGATTACCAATGCTTGCAAATAGTGATGCACACATACCAGAATACATAGGAACAGCCTATACCGTGCTCGAGATAGACGAGTTATCTGTTGATGGTGTGTTTAAGGCTATTAAGCGCGGATTAGTTAAACCTCACTACGGATACCCCCCTTTTAATCTAGTGGCTAAAAGGTTTTTATGGAGTATTGAGAGAGCACTGAGAAATCATTAAGTAGTTCTTTCAATGAACACCGGACCTCCTATATTCTCACTGTTCTCTGGAGGCTTTTCCTCGTAGAACTCGATGTTTCTTAAGTGATGTAGATCCACGAGCTCCTTTAGCACAGGTTCTACAGCAATAGGCAAATACGTTTTCTCCTCAAGAGGAGCACTAAATCTAATGTTTTTCTTCTTCTTATAACTCCAGATAGCAGAGTTTATCTCGGTTATTAGCACAGCTAGTTTGTAATCCTCCTTGAGCCATTCGTCTTCAGGATCAGGGAATTTCTCCTTATGAATACACTTTCCATATAATCTCCTATAAATAGCATCAGTCACAAATGGCATAATAGGAGCTAATGCTCTGAGAATTCGGTCTAGGACATAGTGTAGAGTATACCATGCTGCTTTCTGCTCTTCCTCGCTATATCTTTTTTCTCTATTATAGGCTCTGCTCTTCACTAGCTCTATGTAATGAGATGCAAAGTAATTCCATGTGAACTGATAAAGCTCGGTTATCGGAATGAATACGTCTAGTTCTCTATAGCTTTCGTCAACCTTCTTCAACATTCTATGCAAATAGGCTATGGTGGCACTATCGATCGCTCTGAGAACAGCTGACTTCTCGGGTCTAGGAAACATTGAAACAAATCTCGCTATATTCCATAATTTGGTGGCAAATAAGAAGCCTGTTTTAATAGTTTGCTCGGAAAATCTGTAATCGTATCCTAGCTTTGAAGAGGCAGCAGCCCAGTACCTGAAAGCATCTGCTC
>QMWW01000014.1 GCA_003661825.1 Thermoprotei archaeon | reverse complement strand
CTTCTAGAGAGAGCTCTTAGAGAAGAGCTTAGAATAGTCAATAAGTACATACCTTATAGGAGAGAAAACCTCTGTAAACTACTAGAGATGAGGACTCCATACTATGTTTCGAGAGATGGAACTATAAGTTTACTAGACCGCAAAGAGCTCCTCTTGCTTAAGGAGCTTCTCGGGGAAGAAGCCTGCAAGCTACTAGTTCCGATAATTATAGAGTATAAGCCCTCCCTAGGAGAAGCTACATACATTGTTAGAGATGAGGTAGCCGCTAAAGCTATAGCTAGGTTACTAGGCATTAGAAATTTCAAGAAAAGCCTCACGCTATACAGAGCAAATCTATACGAAGTTAGAGCAAAACTTAGAACTACTACCCTCATAGTTTTTATGCCTGAGTAAGCATTCTTTTAAACTAGCCGAGCCGAGGATATGGGGATGACGCAGAATGAGCGGGATCAACATCGAAGACTTAGAGAAAAGCGTTGAGAACATAGTAAATGAAGCAGAAGAGAAGAGATTAAAGATACTAGAGAATGCGCGCAAGAAAGCAGCAGAGATAATGGAGAAGCCCATACCCGTTGAAGAGTATGAGAAAGAAGTAGAAAAAATAGTACACGAAGCCGAGAAAGAAGCAGAAGAGATCGTGAAGAGAGCAGAAGAGAAAGCAGAGAAACTAGGAGAACTAGATCCTGAGACTAGAGAGGCTGTGATCAAGGAGATCCTTAGAGTGATAGCCGGGGTCGAGTAATGCCTGCAGTAATAGTGAACAAGCCCGTTGAAATGCTATATGTAACGCTACTGTTGCCTCGGAGTAAAGTAGACGAAGCGCTCAACATACTCCACGAAGCAGGAGCGGTACACGTCGAAAAGCTGGGAGAAAGAGTAGAAGAATATCTAAGATTGTACGAAAGGATGAACAAATTATACGAGAAGGTATTGTCTCTGCTAAATATGGCTAGAGGCGTGAACGTCGATGTTAAGCTTACAAGACAAGAAATGGAAATGGATCTAGAGTATATTGAGAAAGACGTAGACAAGGTGTACAGCGAAGTCGAAGCTCTATCTAATAGGAAGAAAGAGCTAGAAGAGCAGTTGAGAAAGCTAAAAGATGTTGAAGAAGCCCTATCCATGTTACCGGGAGAGTTCAGAATAAGGGATATGAGGTTCCGTGGTAAGTACCTGTCTAGCCTAACTCTACGTGGAAGGACAGAAAGTATTGAGCAGTTGCTAAAGGCTTTTCGAGGAGTTTACAGCATATATACTAGACGGGAGGAGCATACAGCTGTATCGATATTAGTATATCCTACTAATATAGAGGGAGAGCTTTTAAGCGCTATAGGTAATCTAGGACTATCCTTGTTTGAATTACCTAAACCCTTGGAGAGCTTAGCCAAGAGGTACACTAGGGTCTCCGAGTTCTTAGCCAGTGTTAGAGAGCTCATAGAGAGCCATGCAAAAGAAGCTAGAGAAGTCGAGGAGCGCGTAGGAAGCGAGATTAGGTCTGCTGTTAATGACCTAGCAAAGTACCTCGTTATACTGGAGAATAGGATCAACAGGTTAAAAGCCCTCCTAGCTACTCGTCACACAAAGTACCTCTTCCTCCTCGGTGGCTGGGTACCAAGAGATAGAGTAAACGACCTCATACAGGCTCTTAGGCGCAGAGGAATACCATTCTACTATGAAGCTAGAGAACCCGTTAAAGGAGTTGATGAACCCCCGACCCTTCTGAAAAACCCTCCTGTTATAGAATGGTACGAGCCTATTGTTAAGTTCTTCGGCATGCCGCGTTATTGGGAGTGGGATCCTACCCCTATAGTAGCGTACTCTTTCGCGTTATTCTACGGGATAATGCTAGGTGATATGGGGTACGCTATAGCTATAATTCTAGCTGCATTGTTCCTGCTTGATAAGTTCGTAGCCGATCCCAGGAGTAGAGATTACCTGTTCTTCAAAAGAGCACTAATAGTATCCAGTATTGTAGGATTCGCCGTAGGATTCTTAGGGGGTTCTTTCCTAGGCTTCCAGATATATACACTGACAGATGTCTTTGTTGATCCATTGAAGTTCCTCGTGATAGCTTTAATAATAGGCTTGATACACGTAAACATATCTCACGCGCTAACGCTAATTAAGGGGATCAGAGAGAAGCTCGTAGGAGAAGTGCTAAGCGAAGCTGGGCTATTCGTAGCGGAGCTCGCGGGAATCCCCTACGTTATGTATACTATGCTAAATACTCCAATACCAGGGATCCCTACATGGATATACGATTATCTACTGTACATAGCGTTTGCCGGAGTAGCGATGATCGTGGTAGGCATGTTGAAGAGTATAGGAGTTCTAGGCTTGCTTCTGTGGATATTTAACTTAACAGGCCTGCTCGGCGACGTACTGAGCTACAGCAGGCTAGCGGGAGTAGGGATGGCAACAATATTCTTAGGCGCAAGCTTTAACACTATGGCTATACTAGCCTACGAAGGACTAAAAGCCCTGATCCCCGTAGAAGCTGCAGCATTGGCACTAGGCGGAATTATAGCTGGCTTTATAATGCTCTTCGGGCACTTACTAAACACAGCGCTCTCGGCTCTAGGGGGATTCGTTCACTCGCTAAGATTATGCTTTATCGAATTCCTCAGCAAGTTCTACGAGGGAACAGGCTATCCCTTCGAGCCACTGAGAATAGTGCTTAGCAAGAGAGTTGTCATAGAATAGCGTAGCCTATAGCATATTTTAAATACCCCGACTCCTTGTTGAATATTACAATAGCGCACTACAGTTGTAGAGGTAAGACCATGGATCCCTTCGCAGTAGGATTAGCATATGGAGGGGCTGCATTAGCTCTAATGGGTGGATTAATAGGGTCATCTCTAGCTTTAGGTAGAGCTGGAATGACTGGTTCAGCATCGCTAGCAGAAGACCCCAAGCAGTTTAGAAACGTGTTCCTCCTAGCATCTCTGCCCATGACGCAGACATTTTACGGATTAATTGTTCTCGTACAGTTCATATCCTATATCAATGCAAACGCTGCTAGCATAGATCTATCAAAAGGAATGGCGTTATTAATATTAGGAATAGTAGTTGGTGTTGCAGAGTTTCTCTCAGCATTGTATCAAGGCCAGGTATGCGCTTCAGGTATAATCGAGCTACCACGTACTAGAGGGGGTATAACGTTCAGCGCAATGGTTCTAGCAGTATACGTAGAGCTAGTAGGGATACTCGGAATGGTATCTGGTCTTATAGGATTATCCCTTATAGGATCTTAGCTAGGTTAAAAGGTGCACTCTTCATTGCAGTCAAATATTGCCGAACTTAGAGAAAAACTATTAGAGGAAGCAAGAAAGAAAGCAGAAGAGATCATCGCTAAAGCTAGGGAAGAAGCTAAAAGAATAGTAGAAGAAGCCGAGAGAAAGTGGAGAGAAAAGGCAAAGAGAGAGAAAGAGAAGATAATAAATAATGCCAGGCTCAAGGCACAGATCATAGTGTCTGAAGCGCGGAGGAGAGCTAGAATACTCCTAGTAGATGCGAAGAATAAGGCTATAGAGGGACTCTACAACGAGGTTTTAGAGAGGCTTAAGCGTAGAGAGGGGTTTGATCATAAGCTGTCTATTAAGAACTTATTGAGAGAAGCACTAGAGTACATTCCTACTCCTTCGCGTATACGCGTGAACCCTAGCGATAGAGACGCTCTATTAGAGGTTCTTAGAGAAATAGGTTTAACTAATGTCAAGGTAGTAGAGGATACTAATATCATAGGAGGAGTAATAGTCGAATCAGCTGAAGGAGAAGTAGTTGATAACTCTTACAACGCTAGATTTAATAGAGCTAAGACCGTGCTAACGCCGATGATCACCAAGAAGCTATGGGGCTAAGATAGAGTTGAAGCACACAATCTTTTTGTTGAAAGACTTTATAAAACAAATGCTCTCAAAACAGGACTTTGGATCCATTCTCTCCTCGCCAGACCTCTCCTCAGCGATCAAGTCTATAGTCGAAACAAAGCTGGGAATTAGGCTATACGAAGTAGTTAGGCAGAAAGGCTATACGCTTAACGAGGTGTTAAGTAGCGTTGACTCATACAACTATGAGAGAATAGCTAAGCTTAGAGAGATAAGCAGTAAAAGCGCATTTGTTATAGATGTTTTTAGCGAATTATTCGATATAGTTAACGCTATAAACGCTATATTCACTATTATGTCGAACAAGAAGCCTTCTCCAATATTTCCTACAGGGATATTCGCAAGAATAGATCTGAGCCAGGTAAAGAATATAGAGGATCTCAGGAATACGGTAACCCGTGTAGTGCCACAGCTATCGCGTTTAATTCCATACATTGCTTCAGCGAGAACCCTAGATTACACACTACTCTTCAACACACTGGCTTTTAGCAAAAACTATATGAGATTAGATCATATAGTTAGAAAACTATACGGATTTTTTAGAGATACTATGCTACTGAGAACCTGCATGTTCCTAGAAAAAACGCCGGATACTGTTCCTTCTATACTGAGCATGACTAGAAGTGAGTTTATGGAGCTATGCGGACTAGGCAGGCTAGGTAAGCTACCACAGCTAATTAGAGATATAAACCCGCTCTATACAAGGTTTAGCGAAGTACTAGAGGATACCTATAAGCTGGGTAGAGTGGTTGAAGCATACGATTTAGGAGTACTTCTGTATGCTTCTAACATAGTAGCCGATTTCTATCAGAGTATTGAACAAGTAGTTGCTAGAATGTATACACTATACCTAGCTGAGGCATACCTGGTTAAACTAGCTCTTTCAAGCATATACTCCGGTACATTCGTTGAAGAACTGAAGAGCATTATAGAGAAGTGGTGGGTACTTTGACTATGCCCATACCTCCACGCGAAAAAAATATAGTAATCATCGGCGATGTCATTACCTGTTTAATAGGGGTTGCCGCTGGACTAGACCATCTAGTCTTCAGAGAGAACTGTAAAGACATAGATGACTTCATTAGCGAGAACATAGATAGATATGGGGTATTCATAGTTACGCGCGAAGTAGCTAATGCTTGCCGTGAATCCATGGATAAACTAGAAGAAGCTGGTGTCCTAGCTATAGTGATAGAATCTCCTAGGATAGCGAAAGAAGTAGAACCTCGTAAGTTCTACGAAGGCTTGATAGCTAAGTTCATTGGTATGGGGATCTCGCTTAAAGAATAGGCTTATTTAGCTTATTTCAATTTCCTATATACTTAGGATAAGCCGCTAGAAACTGAGAGGAAAAGCTATGAGTTCAACTACTAAGGGTCGCATATACCGTGTCTCGGGGCCTCTGGTAATAGCTGAAGATATGCGTGGTAGTAAGGTTTATGAGGTAGCTGAAGTTGGAGAAGAGAGGCTGATCGGCGAAATAATAGGCGTTGAAGGAGACCAGGCAATTATCCAGGTGTATGAAGATACTAGTGGATTACGCGTAGGGGATCCGGTCTATGGCACAGGGTATCCTCTAGCCGCTGAGCTAGGGCCTGGGCTCATATCTGCTATATACGATGGAATACAGAGGCCTCTCCCAGTACTAGAGCAGTTAATAGGGTTCTTCGTGCAGAAAGGCGTTAAAGCGCCTCCTCTACCACGTGATAAGAAGTGGCACTTTAAACCACTCGTAAGGATAGGAGATAAAGTTGGTGAAGGAGATTATATAGGAGTAGTCGATGAAACAGAGTCTGTTAAACATTATATAATGGTTCCACCAGGAGTTCATGGTGTCGTAGAGGAGATAGTAGCTGAAGGAGACTACACCATAGAAGAAGTTATAGCAAAAGTTAATGGAAACGAGCTAACAATGTTGCAGAAATGGCCTGTTAGAAAGCCTAGACCCTATAGAGAGAAGCTTGAGCCTCAGGAACCACTAATAACTGGACAGCGAGTAATAGACTTCTTCTTCCCACTAGCTAAGGGAGGTAAAGCAGCGATACCTGGAGGCTTTGGTACTGGAAAAACAGTTACGCTTCAAACTCTTACAAAGTGGAGCGAGGTAGATATAGCTATATACGTTGGCTGTGGTGAGCGAGGAAACGAGATGGCAGATGCTCTCCACAGCTTCAGGAAACTAAGAGATCCTAGAACTGGTAAGCTACTTGTACATAGGAGCGTGTTCATAGCTAATACTAGCAACATGCCAGTAGCCGCTCGCGAGGCCAGCATATTCCTAGGTGCCACTATAGGAGAGTACTTCCGCGACATGGGTTATCACGTCTTAATGGTTGCAGACTCAACGAGCAGATGGGCTGAGGCAATGCGTGAAATAAGTGGTAGACTAGAAGAGCTACCCGGTGAAGAGGGCTTTCCAGCATATCTAGGCTCAAGGCTAGCTAGCTTCTACGAAAGAAGCGGATACGTTAAAACTATGGGAAGGCCCGAGAGAGCCGGTAGCCTAACCATAATGGGCGCTGTATCACCTCCTGGAGCAGACTTTAGCGAACCAGTTACGCAGGCTACGCTTAGAATAATTAGAGCATTGTACGCTCTAGACGTAGCTCTAGCCTATAGAAGACACTACCCAGCTATAAACTGGCTTATAAGCTACAGCCTATACGTTGACAACGTCGAGGAGTGGTGGCACAAAAAAGTAGATCCTGGGTGGAGAAGGCTTAGAGAAAGAGCGCTTGAGATCCTTCAGAGAGAAGCAGAGCTTGAAGAGCTCGTGAGGCTTGTTGGAGTTGAAGCGCTGCCCGAAGACGATAAGCTAGTCTTAGAAGTCGCAAGAATGATCCGTGAGGACTTTTTACAGCAAAATGCCTTCCACGAAATAGATGCGTACTGTCCACCTAAGAAAACCGTATACATGATGAGAGCAATCCTAATGTTCTACGACTATGGACTAGAATCTATTAAGGCTGGAATACCCGTCGAGAAGATTAGAGAGTTGAAAGTTAGAGCTAGGATTGCGCGTATGAAAGAAATACCTAATACAGGTTTTGAAAACGAGTTCAAGAACCTCTACGAGGAGATCAAGAGGGAGTTCAATGAGTTATTAAAGGAGGTGGAAGTTCTTGGTAGGCTCTAGCTTAGCCATACGCGAGTCTCCAAAGCTGGTTAAAGCCCAGGGCAGCCTCTTAATAGCAGAGCCTATGCCCGGTATAAGCTATGGCGAAGTAGTAGAGATATCGCTAGGTACAGGCGAAACCAGGATAGGGCAAGTAATAGATGTAAGCAAAGACGCCACGGTTATACAGGTATTTGGAGGAGTTAGCGACGTTGATTTAAAGGGTTCCAAGATACGGTATAGAGGGGAAACCCTGAAACTACCAGTTAGCACAGATATGCTTGGAAGGATATTCGATGGACTAGGCAGACCTATTGATGGAGGACCTCCAGTAGTACCGGAAGAATACCTAGATATAAATGGAGCACCAATAAATCCTGCTTCAAGGCTTCCACCCTCTGAGTTTATAGAGACAGGGATCTCCGGTATAGATGGGTTAAACAGCATTGTCCGCGGCCAAAAGCTACCAATATTCAGTGGATCAGGGCTTCCACACAATAGGATAGCTGCACAGATTGTACGCCAAGCAAGAGTTCTCGGTAAAGAAGAGAGATTCGCCATAGTATTTACGGCTATAGGAGTAAGCTATGACGATGCAATGTTCTTTATCGAGAACTTCAAGAGCTACGGAGCGCTAGAAAACGCTGTCGCATTTATCAACACTGCTGATTCACCAGTCATAGAGAGAATAGCTATACCCCGTGTAGCTCTCACGGCCGCAGAGTATCTAGCCTGGTACCACGATATGCACGTTCTGGTTATATTAACCGATATGACTATGTATTGTGAAGCACTGAGAGAGCTTAGTGCTGCACGTGAAGAAGTGCCGGGGCGGCGCGGCTATCCGGGATACATGTACACGGATCTAGCTACGATATATGAGAGGGCAGGTAGAGTAGCTGGCAAGAAGGGAAGCGTTACCCAGATGCCAATACTAACTATGCCGGATGACGACATAACCCATCCAATACCCGATCTCACCGGATACATTACCGAAGGGCAAATAGTGCTTTCCAGACAGCTCTGGAATAAGGGTATATATCCGCCATTCGACGTATTAATGAGTCTATCCCGGCTCATGAAAGATGGAGTAGGACCTGGAAAGACCAGAGAGGATCACTACGGAGTATTCATGCAACTGTATAGTGCTTATGCCGAGGGAGTGAGGTTAAGGGAGCTGGCCGTGATAGTAGGTACTGAAGCTCTCTCTCCTAGAGATAGAAAGTACCTAGAGTTTGCTGATAGGTTCGAACGTGAGTTCATAAACCAGGGAGAGTACGAGAGGAGAAGTATAGATGAGACCTTAGACATAGGATGGAATCTGCTAAGTATACTGCCGGAAGAAGAGCTTAAGCATGTAAGGCTAGAGCACATAAAGAAGTATCATCCAAAATATCGTGCTAGAGAGTAAGGTATCCATGGGTACTACGCTAATACTCTTTTAGCTTCTCCCGCTACTTTAGTTTCCTCAACATCCTTGTTATTATGAAGTATCTAGCAGTATACTCGAGAGCCATTATAGCATCAAGAGCCCCCCATACAGTATTATCCCACGCAAATACTCCATGCCGAGGAACTATTACTATTTTTGCGCCTTTTTCTACACATGAACCCACGTTATTAGCTAGTTCTGGCGTTCCAGGCGGAGCCGGCTTAGCTAAGTAGACGTCGCCGACGCTGAACTCCGTTTCAACTAGGTCGGTCTTCCACCAGTCGATGAACCCCTGATCCACTAATGCAATGGTTAAGGGTGGATGAGCGTGCAAGACCGCTCTTGCATTAGGTTTAACCTTGTATATCTTAGCATGAGTTTGTACTTCAATGCTTGGCTTATGGGGGCCCGTGTACGTGTTGTCGATAATGTTATACCTAACTAGATCACTAGGAGTAAGCATATATTTGGGTAGACCGCTAGGCGTTGTCAGGATCTCGTGTTCGCTGATCCTTATGCTACCGTTTCCTCCACGTGGATTTATTAAGCCATGCTGGAAAAGTATCTTCATAGCTTCTATTAGATACGACCCATGACTTAGTGTACGGGCCATTTTGTTTAACCCTTAATCTTAATTACATAAGGGGCTTAAAACTCTACGGTAGCCCCCACACCCGCTTCAACGTATATGTCTGGGTATTCTTTCGATAAAATACTCTTGAATAGCTCTCCGCTACAATGCAGTGGAACCACTTTTCTAACACCATAGGTATACACTAGGCTATCAATAGCCTTTAATACGTGTTTTTTAGGCGCGTTTGCTAAGTGAAAACCACCTATAACCCCATATATCCTTTTATCCTCAAAGTACGTAGATATCTCGCTCAGGGTCTTCGCAACTCCTGGATGCATACAGCCAGAGAATACTACAAGCCTGCCACTATCCTCTATTACTAAGAAGTGCTCCCAAGGCGGTCCGCTGACCGGCTTAGATACGTATACAGAAGGCCAGGGATTCATCCATTCAGAGACCTCTACCGGGACTAGTCCATGGGATCTAGCAGTTCTCCCAAGCGAGAGAAGGGAGTCGTAGGGTATGTACACTTTAGTATAAGGAGATACCCACCCTATATAGGGCATTCCCCCCACATGATCTGAATGTATATGAGATACTATGACTCCATCAATTAGCTCCATATCCACGTTAAGTGCTTCAGCATTAAGCTGTAACAAGTCACTACTAGGACCTGTATCGAACACTAGGTATGTAGTTTCGTATTCGATGTAAAGAGATAAACCATAAGCCCCCTTAAGCCTATGATTCCTTGACTCGTTATCCACCAATACAACTACTCGGATCAATTATTAACCCCTAACATTAACTAGGTACTAAGTGTAGGTTGAGAGTATGACATCATCTATACTATTATCACCGTTTCCTAAAAATGTGTGAAACAGATAAACCTAGAATCCTTAGGAGTAGGAGATACATGAAGGCTGCTGTACTATTCACTGGCGGTAAAGACTCTACATATGCACTTCACCTATCTTTTCTGCAAGGATACGATGTAGTAGCCTTAGCATCGATTATACCCAGGTACGAAGACTCCACGCTATATCATAAACCATTCTTAGAGGTACTAAAGCTTCAAGCAGAGTCTATAGGCTTACCGCTTGAAATAGAAGAAGCTACGACAGGAGAAGAAGGAGGAGAAATTAGGGCTCTTTACAGACTGCTAGCTAGGGTTAGAGATCGCTATGGTGTTAAAGTAGTCGTATCGGGAGCTGTGCTTAGCGACTACCAGAGACTTAGATTCACCATGGTTGCAGAGAATCTGGGATTGATTAGCTATACACCTATATGGAGAATACCGCAAGATAAATACCTATTGGAGATAGTAGATGCTGGATTAGAGTTCATGTTAGTGTCTATAAGCGCCTACGGCCTTCCTCCAACCTTCCTTGGTAAAATCATTAACAAAGACGATGCTCTAGAAATAATTAGACTAGCCAAGAAATACGGATTTAATCCAGCGTTTGAGGGAGGGGAAGCCGAGACTCTCGTAATATATGCACCGCTTTTTCGTAGAAGAGTAGTGATTGAAGGCTACGCTGATAAGAGAGGTACTCACAACTATGTCTATGTAGTTAAAAACGCTTATCTAGATTAAGTTGGGTATCAGTCTTCCCTACTTCTGTGAGAAGTAATTAACTAGGACTGTAGCCAAGTGCTCTGGCTTGGTATACCATTTATCGTATTTGTACTCTTTTCCTCTGATCCTAACTACTATGTAGTCGCCGTGATCTCTTACCAAGGCTTTCTCTTCAGAATCCTTTACAATAGCGAATACATTTGGTCCTTTATCTAGAAACCTATAACCTGGTAGCTTTCCAACAAGCTTTGTCTTTAATTCACTGAGGTAACTACTCATGTCCTGCACCTCATTACTTCCAGCTTATATAGCGTTATCACGGTTTAATTGAATATACTGAGTACTACTTTTATAACATTTTCCCCATAGCGCTACTAGTACGTTGTACCAAGTAATGCATACCTATCAGCTATCTTCCCATTGCAAATTCGCTTACCGCTTAGACTGGGTAGCGGTAAAGGAGATTCCACTATTTCGCCAAGAACGGGTTTACCAGTATCAGATTCTAGCTCATCGGCACAGGATTGTGTTCCATCCCATGGCGCTATTACTAAGCCTCTAAATCCCTGTGCATCTACCGGATCTTCAACTACTATACTCATCTTCTTTAAGTGCTCTAGTGCTCTATCCTTTAGATAGGTACCTATACTGTTCCATATCTCTTCAAGCCTCCCGAGGAATTCTTTCAGCGATAGCACCTTTTTCGGTGCTCCGTCGCGACGCGCCACCGTTATGGTTTTACTCTCTAGTTCTCTCCTACCTATCTCTAGCCTTAGAGGGACGCCTTTAAACTCCCAGAAGTAGTACTTCCAGCCAGGTGTATGTTCGGGGTCTTTGTCCACGTATACTCGTATGTTCTCTTTCTTCAATACTTCCGCTACTCTATCGGCGTAGTTAATGATGTCTTCCTCGCTGGGTTTAGCTATAGGAACTATTACTATTTGTATAGGCGCTATATTTGGCGGGAAGAACAATCCTTTTTCGTCTCCATGTATACCGATGACGGCTCCAATCGTTCTCTCGCTTATCCCATAGCATGTCTGGTAAACATGTTTCACTCTACCATCTGTATCCATGAACTTTATATCGAAAGCCTTCGAGAACTTTTGTCCAAGATTTATGACTGAGCCCAACTCTAATCCTTTTCCATCAGGCATAACTGTTACAAAATCATAGTTATACTCTGCACCTGCAAATGTATCCCAAGGAGGAGTCTTCACTATAAAGTATGGAAGCAGGAGCGAATCAAAGAACTTCTTATATATCTGTATAGCTTCCCTGATCTGCTTCTCTGCCTCCTCCATGGAGGCGTGCGCTGTATGTGCTTCGATAAACCCCATTATCTCTCTAACTCTTAGGATGGGATGAGTCATTTTTGTTTCGTACCGGAAGACATTTACTACTTGGTACATCTTAACAGGTAGGTCCTTTCTACCCTTAATCCATAGGCTCCACATATAGTACATAACGGTTTCACTAGTAGGTCTTACAAGGAGCTTCTCGGCAAACTTCTTAGTCATCGTACCCTCTACAACTAGCGACTCACCGCCAAATCCTTCTAAGAAATCCTTTTCCTTCGAAAATATAGATTCTGGAATCATGGTCGGGAAATATGCTTCTTCGTGCCCGGCTTCCTCCAGCAATTTAACCATTAGATCCTGTGCAAGCCTAAGCGCTTTCAGCCCATAGGGTTTCCATACAATCATTCCTTTAACGGGATATCTGATGTCAACTATATCTCCATGCCTCAAAACCTCGTGATACCACTTAGCGAAATCCTTGTATTTATCGCCCCAGGGCCTCTCCTCTAACGACATCAGTACCCCTCGCTACCCGTTTTCAACGAAAACCCGAAATAGAGTCTATGCTTAGACTCAGCCATGCAACTGTACTAAGGAATTACTTAACTTCTTGGCCAATATTATAGCGTTTCTTATAGTTCTTAACCATGATGTACCTGCCTATCTCAGCGCTCAAAACTCTATCCAGATTCTGCGCTACTACGGATATATAGTACCATAGAGATCTCTTGGCTTCGTCTAAGTTGTTCCTAGCTAGGGCTAACTGTACTACGTCTCGGTCAAAGTTCTTAACTACAACTATTCTCCCTGCGTAGTTATTGATATTAGTTGCGAGTTTCTTCATAAACAGTATTTCACCAAGTATATCTGTTTGATACTCAAACTTTATGCTAGGCATGTATACTGCGTGTGAAAGTAGCCTAGTAATTAATCGTATACGTTCATCTTCATCTTCTATAATGCTAGGTAGAGTCTCCAACTTAGCTACCAGTATCCTCGCCTCCACCGGTGCATCATCGCCTACTCTCTCTTTAACGTGTTCTACTAAGGCTTTGTAGCTAGGTCTACTGGTCTCTAGACAGGCTATGAAGCTATCTACCACGTCTACCAGCGTATTTAACAGTTCGTAGTTGAAGCCCCTTCCATCATCGTGATTAGAATGGTATACAGGGCCTATTGCATCGAGAGTGTTGATAGTTAGAGCTGGAACGCCTCGTAGAGTGTATGAGAAGCTGTCAAAATCCATGTGATCGTAACCCTTATAAACTAGCCTGTACTTACTAGCTATTCTATCCACGCATGGTTTAAGCGCTGGATTACCATGTACTTCTAAGGGGGAAGAACAAACAGAGTCTATGTTTATATCCGCTATCACATAATCTAGCATGTTTTTCTCGTAGAGTATGCTTAGGTAGAACCTACTACCCCAAGCCCAGTACCAGCTAGTATAGTTTGGTGCACCTAGCTCTTCGGAAGTGTAAGATATTAGTAGTACAGTACTCCTTGTATGCTTCTCTCTGAGTCTTCTACCAACTTGATACAATACCTCAACGCCTACTAAGTCGTCGCTGAACCCTGTAAACCAGTGGTCGTGGTGTGCAGTAACGTGGATCTCTTTATCGGATCTCCCATTAAAGCCAGCAATCAATATTTTCCCTTCAGCACCGTGTATTACACGAGAACTTACATATATTCTGGCTCTCCTAGCTCCGCTTTTCACGATACTGGCATAGTCTTCACGAGTAATAGATACTACGGGTACTGGAGGGGGAGAGCCGTGGTTAAAGCTGTAGCTACGGCTACCAGTAATCACGGTTCTCCTATACCTACCGGGATACCTATCGTAGAAAACCACTGCAGAAGCACCCATCTCGTAAAGGTCTAGAACTATGTACTTAGCTGTATCTATTTCCTCGGGAAACTCTACAAACACTATAGGGTATTCCGCGCTTTTCTCGAGAAATACCTCGCCGTTCCTAATCCTAGCTTTAACTATATTGCCCTCTAGCTCCGTTGACGTAACGTAGGGCATAGCTTTGCACGCTATCTCTCTACCAGCTACTTCTACTAGACACTTCTCTTCGATCCAGGTATCTGTAGGAACCATAACTACTCTTATCCAGTCGGAGAGATCTTTAAACAAGCCTTTCAACACATCTATAGCTCTGTATTCCTGCGGAGAACCAGGAGTGATTTCTACCCTCAAGACACTATTTCTAATTACTGGATACTCCAGTGCTCTGCACCCCTATTTACCGATAGGTCAGGATAATTAGGAATAAAGTACAGTATTTAAACTATGGTGCATGCTTGTGAAGGTATTACTAGTAGATGTGAAGAATCTGGAGAACCTAGTCAATACCCTTAAGGAGAAAGGATATAAGCTTGAACTAGGTCCTCACTCTGTGCTGCTAGATCATAGCGAAGTACTCAGTATTAGCGTTATGAGGAGCAGTAGTAGAGAAGCCATCATCATAGCACACTACATCACGCCGTACTATAGGGTTGAAACCCTGAACATAGACAGCGATGAAGCATATCTGAAAGAGCTAGTAAAGGTTAAGTATAGCGGCGAGAAGTGGAGCATACCTGTAAACCCAGTTATAGTCCTGGCTTTCAGCGAAGATTTGGTGAGGATCCTAGAGAACTATCGAGATGATTATCCAGTCCCCGATGGAGAAGACTTGGTTAAAGAGTATAGGCGTAGAAACCCGGGCTATGCAGAAGTGCCGAGACTCCTCCTAGCTAGGTTTCTCGAAAAGCTAGATCTCGCTAAGTAGCTCTTCGCTACCTATCCTAGCGCCACAATATGGGCAGAACGTAGCTGCTACTGGAAGCTCCCTACCACAAGCACTGCATTTACCACGGCTGTTCTCCATTACTCTTTCGTACTCGCGCTTAATATCGTCAACAGTTAAG
>QMWW01000013.1 GCA_003661825.1 Thermoprotei archaeon | reverse complement strand
TATCCTTTGCCTAGCAGTACCGATCTGAAGATGATAACGAGGCTCTTACTAGATAGAGGTATTGGACACGCCGTAGTAGCCATGGGTAGTACTCTAGTAATCTACAGGGTAAAACCGCTTACGCTCAGCGACTACGAGGTTTTACAAGGAATAGATTATAGAGACCCGGTAAACGCCTTGAGAGAGATAAGTAGGCTGGATTCTATAAAGCTGAGATACATTTAGTTAATGCAGCACGAGCTAAGCGCTTACGTAGCAGAACAGATTAGCTTATATCCTGGGAGGTAAGACTTAAATATAGTGTTAAAGCCATTCACTAATACAATGGCTTGATCAGCTGTTTACTAATCGGTGCGCTGGATTGCCAGTAAGGATACTAATAGCTAATAGGGGAGAGATAGCTATAAGGATTGCACGATCTGTGAGAGAGCTGGGCTATATACCTCTCGGTATATACACAGATGCAGATAAGGCATCGCTACATAGACAGTACGTGGAGGAAGACTACAAGGTCTCAAGCTACCTCGACACCGAGAGCATTCTAAGAGCTGCCGAAGAATTAGGAGCTGATGCTATACATCCAGGCTATGGCTTTCTTAGCGAAAACCCTGGATTCGCTAAAAGCGTTACAGATAAAGGCTTTATATTCATAGGGCCTTCTCCAGACTCGATGAGGCTTGCAGGCGATAAGATAGGCGCTAAGGAGAAGGCTAGAGAAATAGGTATATCCACTCTACCATGGTCTCCTGTAGACGACCCAAAAGATCTCGTTGAGTTCGCCAGAAGCTATGGATACCCAGTAGTGCTTAAAGCTGCTGGTGGCGGAGGAGGAATAGGTATTCGTGTAGTGGATAGTGATAGTGAAGCAGAGAGGCTCTTCGAACAGGCACGAGAAGAAGCTAAGAACGCCTTCGGGGATCCAAGGCTATACGCTGAACCCTATATAGAGAGAGCTAAGCACGTTGAAGTACAGGTGCTAGGAGATGGAGACACCATAATACACCTCTACGAGAGGGACTGTAGTATACAGAGAAGACACCAGAAAATACTAGAAGAAGCGCCAGCACCACTGCTCACGCGTAGGGAGAGGAAAACGCTACTTAGCGATGCGGTAGAGCTCATGAATAGCATAAAGTACAGTAGCGCTGGCACAGTTGAGTTCATATATGATATTATTAGGAGGAAGCACTACTTCATGGAAATAAACGCTAGGCTCCAGGTAGAACACACAGTTACAGAGATGATCACCGGTATAGATATTGTCAAGGAGCAAATACGGATAGCAATAGATGGGGCTCTAAGTCTTAAGCAGAAAGACGTGAAGATCAGGGGTCACGCGATAGAGGCTAGGATAAACGCTGAAAACCCAATTACCCTCCTCCCAAGCCCCGGCGTTGTAAGAGAATATAGGGAACCAAGCGGACCCGGGATCAGAGTTGATAGCGGAGTTACGAGAGGACGAGAAATAGTGCCAGACTACAACCCACTTGTAGCAAAGCTCGTAGTATGGGGTAGTAGCAGAGAAGAGGCATTGAAAAGGCTTAGCAGAGCTCTCAGCGAATACGTTATAACCGGGATACAGACCAATATACCGCTCATAAGAGCTATTGTAGAGCACCCTCTATTCATAAAAGGTAACTATACTACTGAATTCCTAAGCAAAGCCTGGAATGATATTGTCGGCAGGATACGGGAGAGAGAGCTTCTCCACTCAGCTATAGCTCTAGCTTTGATACAGAAAGAAGGGAAAAAAGCTAGATCACTCCTAGTATCATCGACTGTATACACTAACTACATTAACGGCTTACTGGATACCCGTATAGCAGCTATAAAGCGCAAAGCATGGGTATACTGGATTACGCTTAGGAGGAGAGTTAGTAGAGGCCGTCGGAGATAACTTTTCTCAGAAATAAAGCATATATTGATCTTTTTACATCCTTATTGGAAAACCATAGAGTATTCTACGATTAGCCGCTCTAAGTATTGTTAGATCGAGTAAACGCTCCACTAGGTTTAAAAAACCATAGAAGCATATCATGATAAGCGAATATTAAACTATTAATAGGTTGATGGACTATGGCGAATGCCCCTAAAGAGCAGAAGTTCGTTGTATGGCTCGAAGAAGTAACTAAAGATGACGTCGTCCTAGTTGGTGGGAAAAATGCTAACCTAGGTGAAATGCTGAGAGCAGGTATACCGGTTCCACCGGGCTTCGCGGTAACAGCTTATGCGTATAAATACTTCTTGGAGAAAACAGGGCTAATGGAAAAAATCTATGAAATGCTTCAAGCACTAGACGTAAACGATAAGAGAGCACTCGATGAAACTAGTGCTAAGATAAGAGAGATGATCCTAAACGAGCCTATGCCTCGCGAGATAGAAGAAGAAATTAGAAAGTACTATAGAGAGCTTGCAGCTAAGCTTAGAATAGATCCGGCTACACTCCGCGTAGCTGTACGCAGTAGTGCAACGGCAGAAGACATGCCTGAAGCAAGCTTTGCTGGCCAGCAGGAGACGTACCTAAACGTGTACGGCGAAGAAGCCGTTATTAAGCACGTTAAGAAGTGCTGGGCAAGCCTGTTTACATCGCGAGCAATATTCTACAGGGTCGCGCAGAACATTCCACACGAAAAAGCATTGATGAGCGTTACTGTACAGAAAATGGTCAACAGCAGATCGGCCGGAGTCATGTTCACGCTACATCCAGTAACTGGTGACGAAAAAGTCATAGCGATCGAGGGAAGCTGGGGTCTAGGCGAATCAGTAGTAGGTGGTAAGGTCACACCCGACGAGTGGATCGTCGATAAGAAGACACTAGAAGTAATCGAGGAGAGGATCAACCACAAAACAACAGCTATAGTCTTTGATCCAAGGAAGGGTAAGAACATACACATGCACTGGGATGAAGAAAAGAAAGCATGGATTACCGATGGAGAAGCCGTTGACTTAGACCTAGTAAAAGAGATGGACCCGGATAAGCCCAGCCTTACCAAAGAAGAGGTTAAGAGGCTAGCCGAGCTAGCAAACCTGATCGAGGAACACTATGGTAGGCACATGGATATAGAATGGGCTGTAGACGCTGACCTGCCGTTCCCGGAGAGCGTTTTCATAGTACAAGCCCGTCCAGAGACTGTTTGGAGCGTTAGAAAGGAGAGGGAAAAGGCCGAGGAGAAAGCCGTAGCTGAAGCTACTGTGAAGCTAGCTGAAGCAAAGATCGTAGTACGTGGATTACCAGCAAGCCCCGGTGTAGGAGCTGGTGTCGCTAAGGTAATATTCGATCCACACGGTAGGGAGGCACAGGAGTTTAAAGAGGGAGAAGTCCTAGTAACCAAGATGACCGATCCCGATTGGGTACCCTTAATGAAAAAGGCGGCAGCAATAGTTACCGATGAAGGCGGTATGACGAGCCACGCAGCAATAGTTAGCAGAGAGCTGGGTATACCCTGTGTAGTCGGTACGGGTAATGCGACTAAAGTCATAGAGTCCGGCATGAAGGTAACGGTTGATGGCGGTAAAGGCGTGGTCTACGAGGGTATAGTTGAGGAGCTAGCTAAGCCTGCGAAACCAGCGGCCGAAGTAGCTGTTGGCACTGTCGGTATATCCCCGGAGCAACTACTGCCGCTGTACCCAGTTACAGCTACTAGGATATACATGAACCTCGGAGAACCAGATGCTATAAACAAGTACCTGCACCTACCATTCGAAGGCATAGGGCTTATGAGGATAGAGTTCATAATCACCGACTGGGTCCAGTACCATCCACTATACCTATTAGAGATAGGGAAGCCAGAGGTATTCGTAGACAAGCTAGCTGAAGGTATAGCTAAGGTAGCCCAGGCAATATACCCCAGACCAGTTGTTGTAAGATTCAGCGATTTCAAGACGAACGAGTACCGCGGACTAAAAGGTGGTGAGAAATACGAGCCAGAAGAGAGGAACCCAATGATAGGTTGGCGTGGCGTCAGCAGATATATACACCCCAAGTATGAGCCAGCGTTCAGGCTAGAGGTTAGAGCGATAAGAAAGGCTAGAGAAGAAATGGGATTAACCAATGTATGGGTTATGTTCCCATTCGTGAGGACTACCTGGGAGCTCGAGAAAGCGCTTAAGATCATGGAGGAAGAAGGGCTTAAGAGGAGTAAAGACTTCAAGGTATGGGCTATGGCCGAAGTACCGAGCATAGTACTCTTAGCCGATAAATTCGCTGAATACGTAGACGGGTTCAGCATAGGAAGCAATGATCTGACGCAGCTAGTACTGGGAATAGATAGGGATAGCCAGCTGCTCGCAGAGATGGGATACTTCGATGAAAGAGATCCAGCGGTACTGGCTGCAATCAAGATGCTGATCGAGAAAGCCCACAGTAAAGGCGCTACCGTCAGTATCTGTGGACAAGCACCAAGCGTTTACCCAGAGATCGTCGAGTTCCTAGTAGAGGCAGGGATTGACAGTATTAGCGTAAACCCGGACGCCGTTATACCAACACGTAGACTAGTTGCAAGTATTGAGAGAAAGGTTCTACTGAGAAGGCTCGAAAGGCTACAGAATAACCTAGTTAAGAGATTCTAAAGACCCCAATCCTTATTTTAACCACAGTAGTTTTTAACATAAATCTACGGATACAGTTTTACATACACTCACCATATCCACATACAGCACTGCTTCTAAGCCCTACAACTACTCATCCCTAGTTGCCAGCCAGCTAAGTATTTTATTTATACAAAACAATTAAATGAAGAGTACTGAGTGGTCGAGGTGGCTTTTATGGCTAGAAAAGCCGTGATCATCGGGGCTGGCGGTAGGGATTTTCATAACTTCAACGTATTCTTCCGCAACAACCCGAACTACGAGATTGTGGCTTTTCTACAAACGCAGATTCCAGGAATAGCTGGGCGACGATACCCGCCTAGTTTAGCTGGAGAGCTTTATCCCAACGGCATACCTGTACTACACATTGATTATCTAGAGAAGATTGCCCGAGAATATGGAGTAGATGAAGCTGTGCTTAGCTATAGTGATCTCACCTATGACGAACTCGGAAGAATACTGAGCAGAATACTGGCGTGTGGATTATCCTTCCGAGTACTCGGCCCTAGAGAGACTATGCTGGTTTCTAGCAAGCCCGTGTTAGCTGTTACCGCTGTTAAGACAGGGGCTGGCAAGAGCAGTGTTTCTAGGGAGTTAGCCAAGATACTTATGGTAAGAGGTTATAGAGTAGCAATTGTTCGACACCCAATGGCTTATGGTGACCTGGAGAAGATGGCCGTAGAGAAGTTCAGTTCCTACGAAGACCTAGACAAATATAGTGCTACCGTTGAGGAGAGAGAAGAGTACGAACACTACCTGGGAATGGGCCTCAGCGTGTATGCAGGTGTTGACTACGGTAAGATACTTGAAGTTGTTGAAAAAGAGAGCGACATGATACTGTGGGATGGAGGAAATAATGACTGGCCTTTCTATAGGCCGGACTATATGATAGCTGTAGCCGACGCTATGAGGCCTAGACTAGAAATCAAGAGCTTCCCTGGAGAAGTGAACATTAGGCTAGCCGATGCGGTTATAATCAATAAAGTTGATCAAGCCGAGCAACGCGCTATTGACGAGATCAAGAAAAACGTGAGAGAGGTGAATCCAAGAGCTAGAATAAGCTTAGCTGAGAGCGAGGTAGTAGTTGATAAACCAGGACTACTTAGTGGTAAGAAAGCACTAGTAATAGAGGATTCTCCGACGATAACCCATGGTGGAGCCCCTTATGCCGCTGGCTATGTTGCAGCTATGAAGTACGGCGCTGAACCGGTAGATCCCAGGCCTTATGCCACCGGGTTCTTCAAGAAAATATACCAAGAGTATCCACACATAGGGCCAGTGCTACCAAGCACAGGATATACGGCAGAACAGCTGAAAGAACTCGAAGAAACAATTAAGAACGTACCAGCAGATGTAGTTGTACTGGGTACTCCAAGCGATATAACTAGGTTGATAAAGATCGATAAGCCTGTTATTAAAACTAGGTTTAGCATAAAAATAGTGGAAGGACCCCCTCTTAAAGAACTAGTAGATGAATTCTTGGAAAGAGCTAAGAATAAATTAGAATAGGAATAATAGAGTTTTTTAGCATGGCGCGTACTATGTTTAGAAAAACCCCTTAACCACTCTCTCCACTGCCTGCTTTATTCTACTAAGTTTCTCAAGGCTAACTTCATAGGCTTGATACGGATCCGCCCCGGAAACCCGTAGACCACCAAAACCACAATCAGCTGAAACCAGGTCTATATTCCACGAAGTCTTCTCGCCGATCTCTACTAGTAGGTTTTCCAGCTCTTCAACGCTTTCAAGTACTGGTTTCTTCGAGCTAGCAATACCAGGTGCTATCTTCTTAGAGTACGTAGCCAGCTGATCTGGGTCTAGGAGTTCTCTGTTCTTAGGGCTATCGTGGAACTCGAAGTTTAGGATATTGAGCTCCTCGGTTGATAACAGGATCTGATAGAGAAGCTCTGGAAGAGAGCCACACACGTGTATACCGTGTTCGCCAGGTATATTGGTTAGGATGTGGTTTATGATTTCCGAGATATAGCTAGAGCTATACCCAAAGAGGATCCTCTTTTTCCCAACAATTATGCTAAGAATAGGCTCGTCTAAGAACAGCAAGTTATAGCCTATACTAAATAAGTACTCCAGATTCTTCCTCACATAACCAGCTAGAGCTTCTACGGACTTCCTGTCCTTGATGAGGGTATTTACCAGACCTAGTGAAGCATTCTCGCTCATGTAGATACGGGATGCAAGAGTAAAGGGGCCTGCTACTGGCCCTCTCAACCACTCGAACCTATATCCTCCTCTACGAATACAGTCTACTGCATACTCAGCCTCTGGAACACGGGGCTCTAGGTGCTCCAGATCTCTGAGCCTATTCCTATCAAGTAAGAAGTAGAAGCCCTTCTTCTTAGCTAGAATACCCTCTTCTACTAGGGGGTCTAGGAGGATCTCCGTGAATACCCTTAGCTGTGGATAGGGAGGAGCATCAATACCTATTCTGCTTAGATCTCTTAGTACGCTGGCTACGTTTTCCCAGCTATGCGGTAAGGGAAAACTACCTACATGGCTAGTTCTAATCATAACTAGCCCTCACCATCTATGGCTTAGGGTAAACTCTAGCCTAATTACTTATTAGCTGTTGCTAGAATATTAGGTTAAGAATACCTGTTATGTTTTCCTAGAGAAAAGCCATATAGCTGTTCCTAAGCCTAAAGCTAGCAGTACTCCACAGAGCACTCGAAGGAACGGTTTGAAATCTGTTTCTGGAGCTACCCATGGCTTCTGTAGCGTAGACGGGAGCTCTGTAGTTCTATGTGGTATAGGCGTAGGGCTAGTTGGATGTAGTGGTGAAGATTTTAACGTAGGCGTTGACTTAGGCTTTTCTACCTGTGTACTCTCTTCTATGGCTGGAGAACTCCTAGTAGGAGTGTACCCAGTAGATACTGTTTCTTTAGAAGCCATAGTAGGAGTTGTAGAGCCTAGTACCACGGATAGATCTATGGTAGCTGTTCCATTAACCGGTAAGCTAACATGTGAAATATTGGGATCTACCGGGTTGCAGACGTAAACGTACCACTCTGTAGCATTACAGCTAATAGCTATGTGCACCCCATCTATAGTGCTGTATGAAACCTCTACGCTACTCCTAGGTGGAGCCATTAATACCGTGTACACCTCTACCCCGTTGTACGTGAACTTTACTCTAACGGGGATCTCCACCGGTTCTCCGCGTAGATTTACTCTGGAGTTAACCACTAGGTACGAGGTATCATCGAGCTTCTTTACGCTGAACTTGCCAGATCCTATGTCTACTGGATAAAATCTAAAGGTGCCGTTAGGGTATAGTATTAATACCGTGTAGTGGTATACACCGGTAACTATATCGCCTTCCTCGGGCTTGGTCACTTCATATGTATAGAGAGGTGCTCCAGCACCCCCTGTCACTATCCATGTAACATTGTATCTAATGCTATAGCCCCAGCCATGCCAATGCCCTTGTAACACTACTTTAGGATAACCGTAGCTACTGAAAGTGTTGAGGGTTACAGGGATCCAGTCAGACCTTATGTTGTGATCTACATCTGGAAACACCGGTTTATGGAAAGCCAGCAGTAAGGAGCGGTTTGAGAGGTTCTCGTACATCAGCTTTAGCTGATTTTCCCAATGCTTAGTCAACCTGACCTCCGTGTTCACTATACCTATTCTCCACCCAGGTATATCGTCTATGTAGTAGTTCGTTGGACCTATGTACTTAGCCCAGTTATCCCATCCTTCGCTAACCTCCACGTCATGGTTACCTACGGCTAGCCACAGGTTTTCGAGTCTCGTAGAGTTGAGGACTCTGTAGAACTCTAGGTACTGGTACTCGTACCCTAATCCAACGTAGTCCCCGGTACCTATTACCGCTATAGGTAGGATTGTATCGAACTCTTCAACTATCCTGTAGAACACGGGGTTGTACGCCGCCGACTTAGTGTCTCCAGGCCTATTATCGCCGAAAACCAGTATGGGGTACCAGGGTAGATTATCCGGGATCACCCTTCTAGTAGTATTGAAGATTGGTAGTAGCTCTTCACTACTAGATTGACCCATTGAAACTAAAGAGGACAGAGGTGGTATAGACACTACTAGTATAGTTATCAGAAGCAAGAGCTCTTTCACAACATAACACCGCATTTCGCCATACTAGCTAGTATTGTAGAAGTAGCTAAAATTCCTGGGTTAGGAGTGGGGACAGAGCTATCTAGAGTTCCGTGGTCTCTGCTACACTATAAGCTTAGAAATCGTTAAGTCACCTTAATTAAGGGGTAGTAATTTATCTCTCTTAAACCATAGTGTTAGGATAGGTGATCAAGCGATTGAGCGATATTAAGCTAGCTGGCGAGAAAGTGTACGTACCTGATACGAGCGCGTTAGTAGAAGGTATTGTTTCAAAGCTAGTAGCCGAGGGCGTGCTTGAGGGAAGAATAGTAATACATAGAATTAGTCTTGCCGAGCTCGAGTACCATGCTAGACACGACCGCGTACTAGGTTATGCCGGTCTCGAGGAGATCAGGAGGCTTAGAGAGCTGGAGAAAAGCGGTAGGATAAAGCTTGAATTCGGTGGGGAAGTACCACGCTATCTGGACTTTAGCGAGAACTCTATAGAATCTAATACTGCTATAAGAGACTATGCATATAGCCTAGGAGCTGTACTAGTAACTGGTGATAGGGTTCAGAAAATAGTAGCTGAATCAATAGGGATCCCGGTAATATACATCGAGCCGCGCAGCGAGAATGGGTTAATGCTTGATAAGTTCTTCGACGAAACCACTATGAGCATACACTTGAAAGAAGATACGACACCCATAGCTAAGAAGGGTAGACCCGGTGACTGGATCTACGTATCGGTATCTAAGACTCCTATGACACGTAGGGACATAGAGATAATTGCTAACCAGCTAATAGAGGAGGCAAGGCGGAGGAGGGACGGTTTTATAGAGATAGACAGACCCGGCTCAACAATCATACAGCTTGGCACGTACCGTATAGTCATTACGCGGCCCCCACTAAGCGATGGCTGGGAGATAACCGCTGTGAGGCCTCTCAAGAAGCTAAGCCTAGAAGACTACGACTTACCGCCAAAGCTTATACAGAGACTCAACGAGAGGGCAGAAGGTATCCTAATAGCCGGTGCGCCCGGTATGGGTAAGACTACATTTGCACAAGCACTGGCAGACTACTATATGAGGATGGGTAAGGTGGTTAAAACCATTGAGTCACCCCGTGACATGAACCTTCCACCTAACATAACCCAGTACAGCAAGAACTACGCGGATCTGGGAGAGCTACACGATATACTACTGCTATCGAGACCCGATTACACGGTATTTGATGAAATGAGGAGTGATGAGGACTTCAAGCTCTATGCCGATCTAAGGCTAGCTGGTATAGGGATGATTGGAGTGGTACATGCTACATCACCTATTGACGCTATCCAGAGATTCATAGGGAGAGTGGAGCTAGGTATGATCCCTTCTCTCGTAGATACCGTGATCTTCATTAAGAACGGCTACGTTGACAAAGTGTATGAAGTCAAAATGACTGTAAAGCTACCAACTGGGCTTAAGGAAGTCGAGCTCTCTAGGCCAGTTATAGAGGTTAGAGACTACCTAACAGGGGAGCTGGAATACGAGATATATACCTTCGGCGAGCAGACAGTAGTGATCCCTGTTAAAAAGCGCGCTATAGCCAGCCAGTTAGGCGGAGAATACGAAAGACTAGTTAAACAGATCCAGAGGCTTCTGCCAGAAGCTGATGTCATTGTAGAGAAGAACTCGCTCGTAGTGCTTATACCGAGATCCCTCATTAAGAGCTACAACAAGAAAGTGAGAAGGCTACGCAAACTAGAAAACAAGTACAACATACCGATCAGGGTTAGAATAGAGTAGCTCTACGTTAGTATGAGGATAGTGGCTGACTCCACCACCGAGGCTAGCAGTAGTACCAGGGATCCAAGGATTACTGCTTTAGCAAGGCTTCTCGCTCCCATATAAACTACTCTAGTTGATATAGTGGTGAAGAGAGCGTATCCGAAGAGCTCCAGTATAGCATGCGGCATTAGGAGTAGTGTTAAGGCACTATAGTCTCCTTTAGCAATCGATGTCAGAAGAGCTACACCGTAGAAGACGCCTGCATTGGTCAACCCCATTCCTATGTAGAGGCTCCCTACCAGTGGTGCTAGGGATATCAGCGATAAAGCGTAGTTGTTTAGGAATATGTTGATAGTAAGTGTAACGGGGTCTCTACTCATAATAGCTTGCATGTACTTCTGCGTTTCGCCAGCTAGCTGGAGATACGCTGGAGAACCGATAAAGCCTACTAGAGTAGCCGATATAAACACTAGGTATATGAATACAAATATCCTTAGAGCTTGAGAGTACATGGATCCTCTGCGCTGCGATACTGCATAACTGGCTAGCAGCAATCCATAGCCAAGTGCAGTCATGGGGTAGCTTGGCAAGCCGTAGAGACCAAGCAACCCATAGATTCCTGCGCTAAGGAAGACCATGGATAGAGCTAGTGTGGAGAAACTAGGCAGAGCCTCCTTGTAGGTAGTTACTGAACTAGGAGGTTCTGGGTGATTACCGTGTATTATCTTTACATGGTTGTTATAGGTTTTTACGAACCGTAGACACCAGTACACTAGGTAAAGCCCAAGAGTGAGTACTGAAGCGGATATATCGAGTAGTCCTCGTTCAACCCCTATACGCATGGTTCCCGGTCTACCTAGGAATACTGCTTCCTCGCCGTGGCAGTGGTCCCTAATGGTTTTTTCTATAATATGTAGTATAATGGGGTATGCTAAGCCACCGGTCACTATAGCTAGAAGAAGGCTTGTAGTAGGCGATGGTAGGGTTTTTCGCAGTAGTGCTCCGCGATATAAGGCTTTAACGGCATCTACATCCCCTTTTCTCTTGAGCCAGTAGTAGCTAGTTATACCGCTATCAACTAGGTGCTTTGCCACTAACCTGGTGGATCTATATGCTAGGTAAGAAGATGAAAGCCAGTATCCAGCATAGAGAGGAGCAAGTAAGCGGTACCAAGAAGCTAGTGCTTTTTCAATACCTTGGAGGGCGGCTGTAAACGATATGGCTATGAGGGCCGGTATCGATATAGCGAGGAATATTCCCGGCAAAACGTAGATATAGGTTGGCTCTCGAGTAAATCTTATGCTACTAACCATGTTTTCAAGCGAAGACAAGGACTCAGCAACCCCCTACTCTAGACAGGGTTCTCTCTAACCACATGCTCTTAACAACTAGGTTTCCCCACTAATCTTAGAGTAACGCTAGTATATTTAAGCTATACCGAACCTACGATCTTGTATTGGAGGTGTAGCGTATGGTTAAAGCTCTCGTACTCCATGGTGGTGCTGGTGCTTGGAGCCTCTCTACTCAAGAGAGGAGGGAGAAAGCTAAGAGAGTGGTAGAGGAATGTACTAAACGTGGGTGGAAGAAGCTAGAAGAGGAGAACAACGCGGTAGAAGCAGTTGTTGAATCTATTAAGTGCATGGAGGACTCCGGTATACTGAATGCAGGCTGGGGTAGCGTCCCGGATCTCTTCGGCGAGAGAGGGCTTGACGCGGGAATTATGGCTTCAAACGGCCTATTAGGAGCAGTTGGAGACGTGAGGGCTACACGCAACGCTATTGAGCTAGCACGGATCGTGGCTGAGGAGACTCCGCACATACTAATAGTAGGTAGAGGAGCCGACGAGCTAGCTAGGGTTAAAGGACTTGCACCTCTCCCTCCACCACCGCAGAGGGTTGTTGAGCTCTACCATAAGTACCTGGAAAAAGTAGTCGAGGGGAAATACACAAGACCTTACATAGATGCTCTCAGAGTATTCCTAGAGAAGAACCCCGACTATAGGAGGATTCTGAAGAAAGCAGTCGTAATTAGCGATACTGTAGGAGCATGCGCGCTAGACGATACAGGGCTTCTAGTTGCAGGAGTTAGCACTGGCGGCCTCCTGCTCAAGCTTCCTGGAAGAGTAGGAGACTCCTCTATACCTGGTGCAGGCTTCTACGCTACAGACAGAATAGCGTGTAGCGCGACCGGGATTGGTGAGAGAATAATTAAAACCATGCCGTGTATGATGCTTGACCAGGTTTATAGAGAGAAGGGGATCTTGGAGGAAACGGCCAATACGGTTTTAAAGTACGCAACAAGGCTTGTTGGAGAAGACTCACTGGGATTCATAGCTATTGACTACAAAGGAGGGATCGTGTGGAAGTACAATACTGAAGCCATACTAGTGGGGTATGTGAGGGAAGGAGAGATAAGCGTTGAACTATCGGGTTTGGACTAGCCCAGCCATACGTCTACTACTGGTTCTTAGGTACAGTGCTTGCTAGTCTTTGATACGCTTAGCCATTACAAGCGCGTTTTCCTCTCCATAGTATCCTTCGATAATGTTAATGGGCTCGTACCCGTGTTTAAGGTACAAGTTTATCGCTGGAGTATTAGATACTCCTACTTCAAGCCTCACGGTCTTGACGCCGCGAGTAAGCATCTTCTCTTCCAAAGCTTCAAGCAGTTTACTCCCTATACCCCTCCCCTGGTAGCTAGGGTGAACCGCGATAGATACTATACGGCCTACATCCCCCCATCTCTCTCCTACCGCGTATCCAATTATAACTCCCTGGTACTCTGCAACTATGAATAAATTAGGGTCTTTTACGTGGAGAGAATGAAACGTTGTAGCATTGTACTGCTGGTTCTCTGGAAAACATGCTCTCTCTATCCACAGCACCCACTCGATGTCTCTAGGAGAATATTCTCTAATAAGCACATTGAAGCCTTCTCTATCCATAATTTTTTATCCACGCTGAATCGATTAAGTAAATGCATGAGTAAGTATTTGTGCTAATACCTTGTTAAACCTATCTATTTGCTCTCTACCAGCTAGGGATCCCCACTAAGCGATACCTTAGTTTAGCAGGTATTCTAAAACAGTATAGTGGTGATAAGTACTTGAGAGAGGAGATACTAAACCTTGGACGCTACAGGTGCCGCGTACTTGTAAACGATGTCCCGGGGCTCCCAATAGTATTTCTCCACGGATACTCATTCACTAGTAGTGTATGGGTTGATATAGGCCTGCTAGAACAGCTTGAACGGGATAAAATACCCTTTATAGCTATTGATATGCCCTATGGTATCCGTAGCGCTTGTAGTCCGCGTACACCGGATCCAGAAGAAAACGTTCATGTAGTGTACGAAACTGTACACGCATTCTTCGGATCATCTAAGCCTGTAGTGGTTGGAGCTAGTCTAGGCGGGTACATAGCACTTAAGTATGCTGCAAAGCACTCTTCATCGGGGCTTATGCTGATCGCTCCAGTCAAGGTTTTCGATAAAGCCCTGGTTAAATGGTATAGAAGCTACACAAACCCCGTCTACATAGTAGTAGGAACAGAAGACGACGTTATTGATATCAACGATATGGAGAAGCTGGCAGAGCTCTTCCCAAACGCGAAGCTCATATTATATGAGGGAGCAAAACACCCAGCATACCTCGATAGCCCAGACAGGTTTAGAGAAGATCTCGGGAGACTATACAGAGAAGTAGTTGAGCCTTCTAGACCCTAAACACTTAGCCCAGATGTAGAACGTTGAGAGTTACAGCCGAGTACTGCTGGAACAGATACGGAGCTATAATGAGAAGTACTATCAGCTGGTTTGAGAAAAAAGGGGCTAGTTACCGAGTAAAGCCCTGGAGTACCCGATTCCTCGAAGAATACTCTAAAGGCTTAGCCCTAGACCTGGGCTCGGGCATAGCTAGTACGTCGCGCCGGCTCCTGAGCCTAGGCATTATAGATAGACTAGTGCTGCTCGACCTTGCTACTACTCCGCTTAGAGAGGCCTGTGCAGGCGATCCCTATGTAGTATGTGTTGCTGGCGACATACTCGACCTACCGTTTAGAGACGGGGTTTTCGATACCATACTTGCTCTAGCGGTACTACACCACATACCTGGTTCCGAATGCCGTAGTTTGCTCCTCTCAGAAGCCTATAGAGTGCTGAGAGATCGCGGAACACTAATACTCACTGTATGGAGCCCAACCATAGAAGCTTTAAAGACGAAGAAACTGCTAGAGAGAGCATTTGATGAGGGATATATAGTTATGGATAGAAGTGGTTCGAGATACTATTTCTTCTACGAGATGAGAGAACTAGTGGATTCTGTTACTGCTGTAGGCTTCACTATTGTTGAGAAAGGAATATATGTACAGAATCCGAGAAAACCTGAGATAACGCGGAACATCTACGTTGTAGCTACCAAGTAGTAATGCACTAAGAGTAATGCACTGGAGCTTAACCTAGGTTTTTTCAGCTCCGCTTTTCTTACCCGTGCCCGGTTTAACGCACATGAATTCAGCTCTAACCTCGCTTACTACTCTGTGAAGCTTCTCGTATTCTCTTAGATCGCTTAGTTCCCCCGTATTTTTCTCAACTGTATCTGCTAAGTAGCATATCTCATACGCCGATATATCGCCGCGTACTCCGAGGCTCTTAACCCTATTGAGCAGTGTTGCAAGTTGCTCAATAGAGTATCCTAACAGGCTTCTACGTGCTTTGAGGCTTTTG
>QMWW01000012.1 GCA_003661825.1 Thermoprotei archaeon | reverse complement strand
CTGTCCATACTGTAAAAGGAATACATTTCACAAAATACTAAATTATGTCGAGGAATGATGAATCCACGGGTTTGACCTAGTGGGATGAAAAAACCTGTCTCAGCTGATACGTAGTTATGAACAGCTGTGAATGACCGGATCCTCTATTCCTTTATATACACATAGCCAATCATTTCTAACGAAGAATCACCAAGGTACTAGAGAATGCGTTGAGCCTGTATATGAGGGATACTAGAGAACTCTTTTTATAAAGAGATTACTCAAGAAGTCCTTTAGAGAACTTGCTAGAGATGAGTGAGAAATACTTTCGCATAAACATTAATAATTGCAGTGATGAGTTCTACGTTAGTTGTTCAGCCAAACCGCGCTTTAGCGCTAAGCAAGGTACTCGTATTCTCAACGAGTATTCTGATAGGGCTCTTAGGATCTCTAGCTAGTAGAGAAACGTAGACTACCTAGAGATTTTCAAGTAGTCGACAACTCTACTGACGAAGTGATCGATATCTCTCCTATCCCTATTGAAATTGCTGATCGACACGCAATCTATTACTTTATAGCCCAGTGACTCCAGCATCGCTTTAAACTTAAGAGCGTAGTCTCTCCTTAATCCAGACGTTGTGAAGCATGCAATAGGCTTAGTTATCTTGTCCTTATACCGCCTTATGAATGATCTCATCGCAGGAGTTATTCTTCCGATCCATATTGGGGTGCCAAGTAATAGCACGTTGAAATCTTTGGGGCTAAAGCTTGGTAACTCCATTATCTCGACTGACCTATCTGAGAGCGTGTCAAGGACCAACCTGGGATTCAGGTGTAGGAGCCACCTTGAGTACTCCCTAACTAGCCTAACCTCATACGTGTTAGTTTGAACATTTAACTCAGTCAATTTCTTCTTAATATATAATGCCACCTGCCTCGTCCTACACGTTTTGCTATAGTATACGATCGCCGCTCTCATGTTGCTCACACACTGGCAGGGACCTGTGAATAGATGAGACGTGGACTACCTCGTGTACTTAAAATTAATTTGCCATGTAAGTCGGACAACCTGTTACCCATCTCGCCCTGTTGCCCAATTAAGTATGGCTACTAAGGTTATATAACCTTTCAGCGTCCCGATCACAGTTATCCTCGTGTAGCTTAGTACAATAGTAATGAGTAGTGTTAGGAAAAGAGGATGAAGATCTGAGAAAACATTAGAAACGCTTGAATACGTAGAGGCTACATAAAAAGTACACATTCTCAAGGAGTTAAGTATACAAATATAGATGATTCGTAATTAAATAAAACCATGTTTCATCATTTTGTATTTCTTTTATTATAAACTCAGAGATATATTTTATAGATTGAATTCCTTGAAACAATAGGATTGAATGCTTCATTAAGCTATTCCTGATTCTAGAGTTAATGATTCACATATGTTGACGAAGACCGATCTCTCATACATCAATTATAAATTGATCATTTATTTGAAGCCTAAACCGTTATCAGTTGTGAGATAAAATCCGTACTTAGCATGATCTAGGAATATATGAAGTTCCTTTATCTAACGACAAAGAAATCACTAGAGACTTCTGACGCGGTATTGTCGCACCATACAAAATTAATCCATGGTCATATATAGAAGCTTGCATAAATACCTTTTTAAGATCTCTTTGCCTTATAAGTGGCATTTGGTTTCTTCATAAACTCACACTACATAAAATTGTTATATTTGATCTAGTATAAAGAGAATCTATCAGTAGCTGTCCTTGAAGTAGATTAATGCGTATTGGTGTAGAGGCGTATATGGTGATGTACTATGTAATCATAGGATTTGGAATTTTACTCTTCCTTTACATTCTATTAATTAAGGAATATTTTCACAGAGCTGTTGCAGCTGGATTAACGGCGGCTTTAACACTAGTTGTTTTAATTCTCTTAGGGAGACACGAGTTTATGGAGGTTTTAGAGGGTATAGATATCGACACCATTATTCTACTAATGGCTATGATGATAATGGTAACTATAATGGCTGAGTCTAAGATTTTCACATACTTGGCTGTCAAAATCATAAAAAAGACGCATAGGAGCCCATTTTTACTAATGACTATACTATGTCTATTAACAGGGGTTATCTCAGGGTTTATAGATAATGTGACAACAGTTATCCTTGTGACTCCAATAATTATTAACATTGCCGAGAGAATACGGATCGATCCAAGACCTCTTTTAATAGCTATTATACTTGAATCAAATATTGGCGGAACCGCCACTCTTATCGGCGATCCTCCAAACATATTAATTGGAACATTCGCCGATCTAGGTTTCAATGATTTCATAGTTAATCTAGGACCCATTGCTGTAGTTGATATGGTTGTTGCATTAATTGTTTTAAAGTTTATCTTTAAGGACTGGTTTAATATGTGGAGACATAGAGTCAGATACTTTGATATTGACGAAATAATAGAAATTAATAGACCTCTAATGTACAAGTCTTTAATTATATTCTCGATAACCATAGTGTTATTTCTCCTTGAAGATACTTTGGGGTATCCTCCAGCTATTCCTGCACTCATCGGTGCTGGATTATTACTCGCTATGGCGAGTAAGGAAGTGACAATACACAGAGCTTTAGAAGGCGTAGAATGGACAACAATAGTATTCTTTATATTCATGTTCATTGTCATAAGAGGTATACAGATACTTGGTGTTATGGATTTTATAGCAGGCAATATCGCTTCTCTAAATATGTCAAAGGACGCTCTCATTATAGTGATTCTATGGGTTTCTGCAATACTATCTGCCTTCGTAGACAATATACCATTTGTCATGTCAATGATCCCTGTTATCCAAAAACTTAACATAGCTCTTGGAATAGGAGGACCTATTCTATACTGGGCTCTGAGCCTTGGAGGTTGTCTGGGAGGGAACGGTACTTTAGTGGGTGCAAGCGCTAATATAGTTGTAGCAAGTGTCGCTGAAAAACATGGTTACGACATCTCATTTAGGTATTTTCTAGGAAAAGGGATGCCTATAATGGTTATAACTGTTGGTTTAGCGACAGTATATTTACTCTTATTCTACTAGATTAGTTATAGAGGGGTATGGCTTGAAAATACTGATATGTACCGTTAAAAGTGATATAGTTTATTATATGACCAAGTTTCTAACATATTTATTCCCATCCTCAGAATATTATGTAGTTTCCCTTATTAGAACAATGAAGCATCGTGTTATGATGACTAAGTTATATATGAAAACCGTTGAGAAAACTTTGACTGAAGCACAGGATATAGTTGAAGCTATTTTAAGAAGTAATAGAATTACAAGCATTACTAAAGACATCGTATATGGTAATAAGGCTCAAGATCTACTAAAGTATGCCGAGAAGCATGCAATAGACCTGATCGCTATTACGCCTAGGGCTACTCATAATCTCGATAGACTTGGACGTTTTACAGAGAAAATTATAAAAGAATCAAGAATACCCATCCTGCTATATACATGGAAAACCGATCCGATAATTGTAAAGAAGCGAGTAATCAACATAGCCAAAATAGGTAACCCTCCCTCAAAAATACTAAACGAAATATCTAAGAACCACGACATAAAGCTAGTAGCATTAGATAAAACATCCTCTACAGGCAATAGACTTCATGAATTCGACATAATCTTTATTGATAAAGAGAGCTTTCTTAAAACACCGACTAAATATTTATGGATAGTATCAATAATTTATGAATCTATAAAGAAATAGGAAAAGAGTATATATAGTAGACCTAGGTGGGCTCTCTAGCTGTAATTACTGTAAGTAATTTGAAGAAGCGGTTTGGGATGTACTTTACTGTTACAGCTAGAGGGATTGAACCTGTACTTTAAGTAAAATGCTGTTGAAGCTTAGTGTTTAACCAGCGTAGATCCAGGTACGAGCTGGGTACAGATATGATATATTTACCGTTCAACCATCTTTTTTAGCTTAACCTTTATTTCATCTAAACATCTTAATAGATCATCATAACCGAGTAGGATAGGCTGTCTTCCTCTTCTCCAGATATATAGTTTTTCTCTCATAACGCCGGATCGAGTGTCTAGTGGTTCTATCTTGATAACCAGATCGGCTAAAGAAGAGTTAATACTATATAGTTTCTGGTCTACATAGGAACCCATTCTAATCACTAGCTTGTTTTGTGATTTTAGATAATATATTTGGTTATAGAGTGCTGGTAGGTATCTGTTGATCGGTATAGAAGATCCGATGATCTCAACGCCGTGAAAGACTACAGCGTTTATATCAGGATACTCCTCTAGAGGAGCGATTTCACGTATAGCTAGTGTATCAATGCTCATTGAAAACGGGTTAAAGCTTTTAAAAATTAGGTATTTGTCAACAAGGTTTTCTGCTATAGAATATTCTATTCCAATCCTCTTGAGTATGCCTATTGTCATCGATCTGACGGTGTCAGGCGGATAGATATAAGAGACTACAAGAGTCTTAAGTTTATTTAGTAACAGTATGCCTGTTAGAAGCCCTATATATGTGGGTATTCTAGCGTCTGGTGGATATGTTACATATATATTCATTCCTAAGTGTAGATGATTTAGTGCTTTTTCGATCTCATTACACGGCGCAGGTAGCTCTCTTCCTTCAGGGCCTATCTCTTCAGTTAGCGGTGGTACATGTACCTCGAGTCCTGTCTTCTCCGTTATAGAGAACGGAAGCTCTGCTATGCTTATAGGTGCTCCACGGGCTTTTCTGATTTCCAGCGTCCGCACTATTAATCTATTTTCTATCTTATGTTTGAGTATAAGTATAGCGTCTGCGACAAATTCGATAGCACCTAGCTCTAGTTTTTCCTCGCCAAACGGTAGCTCTGCAATCAGAACTATCACTCCATTCACGATATCTGCTAGTGCATAGTAGAAATTCTGTAGCCATCCCCGTACCTCTCCACTTAGTTTCAGAGATTCAAGTGCTGCGTTTATGGAGTCAATAACTAGTATTCTTGGAGCAAATTCCTGTACTAACCTCATAACATATTCAGATACTTCTTTCGCAGATAGTGTTATAGGAAGCTTAACGAACCTAAGTAGGCCCTTTCTCTCAACGGTCTCCAGATCCATTCCTAGGTCCTTCATAACGTTGAAGAGTTTGTTTTTCTCTTCTTGAAACGTTATATATAGGCAAGGTTTACCGTTTAATGCATTATGGTAGCACACGGTCATGGCTAAAGTTGTTTTACCTGCGCCTGGATGTCCTGCTACAACTATGGTTGATCTCGGACGTAGCACCCTTCCTAATAGCTGGTCTAATTCATTAACTCCAAAAACAAACGCCTCCTTCCAGCTAGTCATATTTAGAGCTACCTCGTGTAGATCATGGTTTTTAAGCAAGCTCGTATAGGTATTTCACGTGTTTATTTTGTTATGTCTTATAGTTTAATATTATTTCTGTAGATAATGTATTATGTCTTTAACCAGGCAAACAATACTACTGCGCCATACCTATGTGAGGAAATTTTTCGATAAATCAATGATTTAAACGATTTTAGTCTATATAGTCATGGGTTTCTATCTTTTCTGGTATATATTTATCTGCTAGAAACCTTAATCCCTTGCTTGCCATAGCTTCTATTTCAAGCTTTGATAAAGTGTTAAAGAATATGCAGAGCTCGCGCATCCACTCTGGTGTGTGGAACCAGGGATACCCCGTTAAGCCCTCTTTTTTACGTATCTTGCTCTTTATCTCCCTATCCTCTAGGCATGCTAGAGCAAGGCTGTATCCAACTAGTTCTACAGCTCTTTCTACATCCTTAGGCTTAGCTTTAATAACATAGTTCTTTCTCTCGCTCTCTGAGAGATAGGGTTTTTTCTGCGGAAGTTTATTTATTGCGTCTTTGAAAACGTTTTTTAAATTAGCTTTTCTAGCTAGCTTTCTAAATGCTTCATCTCCGAACACATCGGTCATCATGACCCCAATGAATTTCGCACTGGGTACGGCTAACCGCGTACTTTCGTATGAAAGGGTTATTGACCCTATTTTGAATACGCTGTAGATGTAGAATCCGTAAGGGTCGCTATCCGTGAGTATATATACGGGCAGTTTTAGTTCTTCGTTTAACCTTCTAACAAATCTACGTGTTGCTCTATCAGGCTGTCCAGCACTAGTTACAAGTATTGCTTTATGTTTTTTCCAGAACCCGTACCTGTGTAATTGCTGAAACACGGCATCTTTCTCGACTACAAGGACATACTCTGCATCTACATCGACAAACTCTATTAGATCGGGGGTAGGTTCGATAGCATAAGCTCCATGTCCCATTCTGCTTAAATCTATGACATCATCACCGCTCTTAATGACTAAGTTACCCACTACCTTGCCCTTCTCCTTGCTTAATATAAGAAGTTCTTCGCGTAAAAGACCGAGGTATACCTCGAGATCTCTGATAACAGAGTCAGACTCTCTTTGTTCATCCCAGGTATTTTCGCGATGTATTCTTCCATGGAGATCTCTATACGTTATAGTGTGCTTCCCCCTGTAGTAGAGGTCACGTATTGTTGGATATTCGTCGTTAGCTAGGGCATCATATATTATAGACGCCATTAGAAGGGTTTGCATAAACTTGCGCGATTCATTAACGTCTAAGAAGCTTCTACGCTGCATTTCAGGCCCTAGTAGCAGTAACTTGTTCTTCTCGTCATAGATAGTGTTTGTCAGTACTCTCTTGGGCATTACTAAAACCGGTCTTTTTCCTTCAACGATACGTTTCACTATTTCCGAAAACTTTTCTCTGAGGATAGATATACACTTTTCACGAACCGACTTATCAACAGACGAGCTCAACATTCTTCATCCTCTAAGCCCCTATTTCAACGCTATCTATAACCCTCTTTATGTCGGTAGAGGATAAACCTGTACGTGCCACTATAATGTTTACAAGCTTCTCTTCGAGTTCCTCTCTGCTTACTCCAGGTCCATCTGAGATTATAGTTAGAGCACGAACTACTTCGGGGATGTATTTAGCTATACTGACTATCTTCTTCCTGATCTCTTCTTCTTTAATCTTCTTTGCTAAATATCTCCTTAACCTCCGTGCTACTTCTAATATTCCTAGCTTAACCTCTCTCCTTACCTCTGGTACATCTGCTATGCTCTCCTTACCCACGCCTTTGAAAGGCACTTTAGTGCTACAAATATGTACTAAAACTAGGATAGGAGCTGGTAGCTCAACTAGATAATTACTCCAAGCTATATCCTCTTTAACTACTGATGTAATTACATCGCTTCCTTCATCATAAAGTAGTGGTATCTTGTTAGCATATCTTAAGAGGACGGGCTTATCTTTATCACTCAGCGGAGTATTGCCCCCATAGGCTATTCCGACCTCTACTATGAAGGGATATCCGTGGTAGGTAGAAGGTCTTCTGGTCACGGCTTCTACGAACTCGGGGTTATACATTCTCTTTAACCCAGCTACTATGATTTCGGAGCTCAGCGGTGACAGCGCATCTGCTTTTGGCGGCTTGTATTTCTTGTAGTTCTTCATAGTTTCTACTAGTCTTAGAAGCTCCGTTTCGCCTAGTTTCTTGGGATTTATGCTTGAAGGTATTTCAGCTTGCTTTAGAACGGCTTTAGCTGTAACTTCGCCTATACTCTGAAAGTTCTTAACGAGTAGATCGTACACTGTTTTATAGCTAGTACTATTTATTATCTTCTTGAGTGTTTCTAGATCTATACCGTGAGGATGAGGCTTTACTTCCTTGGGGGGTTTAGGTAGCTTATTTACTACTCTTTCATAGTATACTATTTCGTTATCTGGAGTTACCAATACTATATTAGCATAAGGGGTTGCAACAGCCGTTCTAGCTATGTATTCTAATATCTTGCTTCTAGCCCTGCTCCAATCGCCTTCTAGTGTTAGCGAAACCACTGTACCATGCCAGTTTCTCGTCTTTCTCCAACTCCCTTTCTCTAGAACAACTGGTTCATTTTTATGGACATCTATCCTTAGCTTAAAATAGTATATGAATTTTAGATTAGGCTTACTAGTTATTACCTCGATCGGTTTGCCAGTAGTCATCTGGGCGTACAAAGCTGCAACTTTTACTCCTAAGCCGAACATTCCACGTGTCTGTCTAAGCACATATTTTGAACTAAATAATACTCTGCCAAAGGCTTCTGGAACAATGTGTGGGGGTAACCCTATTCCATTATCTTCAACCGTTACTTTATAGAAGTCCTGTATAGGATCAGCTTTGCGAATAACTACTTTTATGCTAGGTAAGATGCCGTGTGCATCGGTTGCATCCAAGGCGTTTTCGACTAGCTCTCTAACGGCTTGGTATAAGGCTCTAGCTGGATTAGCGAAGCCAGCTATTTCACGGTACCTTAGGAAGAACTCTGCTGGACTTATGGCAGTATACTTCTCGTTATCTATTACGGACACTACTTCCTCCCCCACGTATTACTATGTGAACACTATAATGTTTTAAACGCGTGTAGTCAGTAGTTTCGCCTTACCCCCTCTTGTTGACTATATATGTTTTTCAATATGCAACGTCTCCTATTATACTCAATTCCTACTGAGGGGGTCTACATGAAAGGGGTCTCTCCACTCATAGCTACAGCTTTACTACTGGTTATAACAGTGGCTGGTGCTATGATGCTATACAATTACGTGGTATCGTCTCTATCGTCTCCTCAGCAGTATGCATCGCTTAATATAGTGTCTGCTAAGCTTGTTAAACTGGACTCAGGATCAGTGCTTAGCGTAAGAGTAGCAAACATAGGGACGGCTCCAGCTACTATAAACGAGGTGATTCTGATCCCATCTAGCATTACTTCAAACATAACGAAACAAGTGGCCATTACCATTGAACCCGGTGTTACTAAAACCGTAAACGTGGATCTAGACGAAGAGGCGGAACAAACACCGGGTACTGGGAAGTACTACGTCATACTTAGATATGATGGAGGAGAGACAGAACCCTATCCAGTAACTGTAGTAGGATAGGAGGTTTCAGGATGCATTCCTAGGTGAACTTGCTTGAGTATAAATAAGCTAAAACTTTTTTTAAAGCCTCGAAAAAGGCCCGAGCTCCTCCGTAGGAGTGAGCTAGAGGAATTAGTTAGGAGCATTATAGAGGAAACCAAGACTATCCCAATTAAACCAGTTAACCCTGTAGAGCAATACAGTATAGACGACGAGGTTTTTATAACTATTAGTAATAGAAACGGGATCCTTGAATACGTGGTATCAGAACCTAGGTATGATGACAGAACTATATATGCTGTAACTAAGATCTACCTAATTAATCCTAGGTGTAAGGATTTAGCGTGTATACAGGAGGTTGTAGCAGGAAGTAACGATGAAGAACTATATGATGCGTTTAATCAACAACCGCTTTCTATTGCATATTACTACAAGAAGGTGGCAAGCGGATATGGTGCATTGTATCCTTTGATAAGAGATCCTTACATAGAGGAAATAGCTGGTAGCGCTGAAGACGAGAGGTTTAGTGTAATCCATAGAAGATATAGCTGGTATGGATGGATGAATACAAACATCGCTATAAGCTATGGCTCAATGGATAGAATAGTACTTAGTTTGGCTCGTAAAACAGGTAGACACCTATCACTAGCACATCCTGTCGTAGAAGGCTTAACCGAGGAAGGACTAAGGATAAGCTTAACCTATGGCAGAGAAGTATCTAGGAAAGGAAGCAGCCTCGTTATCCGTAAGAAACCCCCTACTCCATGGACTATTACTAAACTCATAGATGCTAAGGCCCTTTCATCACTGATGGCGGCTTATTTATGGCTTATAATGGAGCTCAGAGGAGCCATATTGATCGTGGGCGGAGTTAGTAGTGGTAAGACCACTATGCTACAGGCTCTATTAACCCTTATACCGCCCAGTAGAAGAGTGGTTACGATAGAGGATACCCCCGAGATAACTGGTACTACTGGTTACTGGGATCCATTAGTTGAAAGAGTAGTTAGTATAGGAGAAAGCAGTAGTATTGATATGTATTCCCTGCTAAAATTTAGCCTAAGAAGACGTGCAGATTACCTGGTGGTGGGCGAGGTTCGAGGAGTAGAAGCCAGGCTACTTGTGCAGGCATCAAGACTAGGACACGGTATACTAGCCACCATGCATGCCGAAAACGCTGAGTCTGCTATAGAGAGGTTGGTAGCTCCACCTATCTCTATACCGAAGAACATGCTCTCAAACATATGGTGCATAGTAGTGATGGAAAGTGATCATGGAGTTAGAAGAGTTAAGGGTATATATGAGGTTGATAAAAGGGTTAGAATACACCGCGTATTCTATCACAGAGGGAGTGGGTTATTTGAACCTAGCGATCCCAGCAGCGTAGCAGAGAGCAGTCATAGGCTCCGTAATGTCCTAGATCCAGAGGATGCGATAAACGAGCTGGTGAGCAGAACGGTATTTTTAGAGAAAATGGTGTCTAATGGAGTACTGGAGTTTAATATGTTAAGCGAAGAACTGGGCAAATTCTACTATGATATAGTTGAAAGCGAGGTTTTAAGGGAGAATGCTAGCTAATGTTTTGCTATACTCCGCTATCGCTTTAGCCGCCTTCTTTGGATTCATCATGATAAATCCCTCGGTGAAGCGTTATGTAACTAAGATTAAGCTGGAGAATCAATTCATGGATTTTCTAGCATTACTTCTCATAATGGAGTCCGCAGGTCTAAGGCTAGACACTGTCTTCGAAGAAGCACGTAAGGGAAATCTAGTTCTACCAAGTAGCTATCACATAGTAGTGGAAAAGTATTCTTTGCTCTCCAAGGTAACCTCCGATCCTTATACCTGTATACGTAAGCTAGCAGAACACGTACCAAGCGCCAGGATCGCAGGATTCCTTAAAAGCTATAGTGATATCTTGGTTTCTACCGGTGATACACTAAACTTCGTGAACTCGTACGTGAAGGAGGAATTTCAAGGTTTAAAGACTAGAATCGAGGAATATGCTAGAATACTTGATAACCTGTTTGAAGCCTATCTAATAATAGTACTTGGAATACTGGTATACTCTGTACTACCACTGGCCCCAATACCACCTGTTATCACAGCCATTCTGCTCTCCATGGTATCCGTCATCGCTCTCTCAATAGCTTTTAGGTTACTGGATCTTGCAGCACTATACTTAGATCTGATAGTATATGGTTTAACGGTATCCATAGCCGCACTAACGCCCGCAGTAGTTCTATTCCCTGATTACGTATTCGTGCACTGCATAATAACGATCCTAATAGGCTTCACACTATGGTGTACAATGGGATATGTGTACAGCTTAGAGCAGAGATTTGTGACTCTGCTAGAGGATTTATACGGTGAAGCGAGGCAGGGAATCCCCCTTGATATGGCTATAATAAAGATTAGTGGTAGATACGGTTATCCAGTCACACGTATAGCCGACCTACTTAGGCTCGGATTTAAGCCTAGAGAAGTGATTAATGCAGTAAGCCTTCCCCCTCTACCACGTAGAATACTGGATCTAGTATTATCTCCTATAATGTATAGCAAAGGATATAGCGGGTATCTAGGCTACATACTAGAGGTGGTAGATGGTATTAGAGCGTTGCGTAGAATGCTTATTGAGAGGAGTAAGGTGTATACTGTGTATGTAGTGCTTATGTTGGTAGTAGTTACTATTTTATCTAAGTTATTTATAGGGATTGGAGGAGGTATCACAGATAGTTTAGATCTGTCGATGATAAGAGCACTCGTATATGCATCGGTAGTTGAAGCATCACTTATTTCTTCAATAATTGGAAAAGGCTATTGGTTCAGAGGACTATTGTTTTACGTATTAGTCCCTCTATCAGCAATCGTTTGTTATACGGGTTTTAGCCTTTAACAACGCCTATAGGCTTCATTCTTACAACAAGTTTGGCAATACCTACTTTGTGTGCCACCATAGCTACTTTGTCTACGTCCTTGTATGCCTGGGGGGCTTCCTCGCTTATAACTCTACGTGTAGCTGCTCTAAGCACTACCCCTCTCCTAGCTAATTCATCAACTACTCTATCGGGATTATACCTTCTGATAGCCTCACCTCGTGAGGCCTGTCTTCCAGCTCCATGTGGAGCTGAGTAGAATGTTCTGGCTCCTGTCGAAACGCCTACCAGTATGTAGCTGGCTGTCCCCATACTACCGGGTATGAGTACCGGCTGTCCTATACCCTGATACTTATGCGGGATCTCTGGGTGTCCAGGTGGAAACGCCCTAGTAGCTCCTTTTCGATGTACCACTATCTTGTATCTCTTTCCGTCTATGACGTGTTCCTCGATCTTAGCTATGTTATGTGCAACATCGTATATTGTGTGAATGCCCAGCTCTTCGGGGTCTTTATGAAGCACCTGTTTGAAGCTCTCACGGACCCAGTGAGTTATGATCTGTCTATTAGTCCATGCAAAGTTAGCGGCAGCCGCCATGGCTCTAAAGTAGTCTTGGGCCTCAGGCGATCTAAATGGTAAGCTCGCCAATTCTCTATCTGGGGGTCTAATACCGTACCTCCTCATAGCACGTTCCATGATCATGAGATAATCACTAGCTACCTGGTGGCCTAAACCCCGGCTTCCCGTATGGATCATTATGGTGATCTGTCCTTCATGAGTTATTCCTAAAACCTTAGCTATACCCGGATCGTAAATTCTATCTACAACCTGGATTTCTAGGAAGTGATTACCGGCTCCAAGCGTACCTAATTGATTTCTTCCCCTCTGTTTAGCCGTTCTACTTACCTTTGATGCATCAGCTACTTTCCAGCTTCCACGTTCTTCTATATACTCTATGTCTTCATCCCATCCAAATCCATGCTCTACTGCCCACTCAACACCTCTATTTAGTACTTCATTGAGCTCTTCTATGCTAAGGCGCAGTCTACCTGTTGCACCTACACCGCTGGGCACGCTTCTAAAAATAGTGATTACTAGATCCTTCAATACTGGTCGAAGATCTTTTTCGTCTAGATCTGTGCGTAGAACTCGGACGCCACAGTTTATATCGTATCCTACTCCACCGGGTGAGATAACGCCAGTATCTGTATCAAAGCCGGCAACACCGCCTATAGGGAATCCATAACCTTGATGACCATCAGGCATAACGTATGCTCTTAGCTGTATTCCAGGTAAACATGCAACGTTTGCTGCCTGTTCTAATGTAAGGTCCTGCTTCATTTTTTCAAGAAGAGATTCGTCGGCGAGTACTATAGTATCAGTCCTCATACAAGGTTTTGCTCCCTTAGGTATCAGCCATTCATAGTCGCTTATTCTCTCTATTCTCACGCGAGGCATATGTCTTCACCTATATAGCTAATACTTCTAGTAGTCTTATACGTTTACGCTATTATTAAGTGTTATAATTGTAAGTGCAGCGATCTCAGGAGGGTTCAGATAGTGGGCCTTTGCTTATGATGTGTTTTATGAGATCTGGTGCTTCGTCTTCTCCCACTACTCTTTGTTCCCCGCTTTCCATGTTCTTAACGGTTACTGTTCCTTGCTTGGCTTCTCTACTACCTATTATAACCGCTACTGCAACATTCCTCTTGTTAGCTAGTCTAAGTGCCTTCTTTATGCTATTTGTTTCTATCACCCAAGCGGGAATACCTAGCTTATTCAGCCTTCTCAACAGATTATAGCCATTTACTAGCGGTGCATTTCTTATTATCACTAATACTTCTCTTGTACTATTTATCCCAATGGTTTTGTCCTCCGTTAATGCTAGTGCTATCCTATCTATTCCTAAGGCCAGCCCGGTGGAGTACTCGTAAGGCCCGCCATATATGGATGTTAAACCGTCATATCTACCTCCACCACCAATACTCTGTTTAAGTTTATCAGATTTGTACTCGTATATCAACCCAGTATAATATGCTAAGCCTCTTACAAGCATGGGATTATATTCTACGGTATAACCTAGCTCTCTAAGCGAGTCGATGAACACAAGCGTTCTCCTATATTCATTGAGTAGTTTCTTAATGCTATCTTCTCCTAACATTCCTCTACTATCTAGTATTAATTCTTCGATATCATTTAGTGATGTATTCAGAAGCGAGCCAATGATATCTAAAAAGTTACTAGAGACTATTCTTCTCAGCTTAGCTAGTGCTTTATCTGTTTCGCCTTTATCTATAATGTGTAGTATCTCATCTTGTATTTCGTTTGGAACTTTAGCATTATCCATGAATACTCGATAAAACGCGACGTTACCAACAACGTACTTGTGTCTTATACCTATGCGGTCAAGATAATAGCTTGCAGTATACGCCACCGCTAAGTCGCTGTTTACGCTTTGATCCCCTATTATCTCAAGACCAGCTTGCCAGAATTCTCGATAACGAGCAAACTGTGGTTCTTCATAGCGGAAACACTGTGCTACATAGTACAGTCTTATAGGTTTAGGCTCTCCCCTCAACTTCCTTAGATATATTCTTACAATGCTAGCTGTGACTTCGGGTCTCAAAGCTAATAATCTACCAGCCTTGTCTTCGAACACGTACATAGATCTTTTGATCTCCGGCCCGCTTTTAGCTTCAAAAAGCTTAGAATATTCTATAGTTGGAGGTATCACTGGCTTATATCCGTTGAGCCTAGCTACCTCTCTGAACTCCTCTACCAGGTATTCGTGGATTTCTGCATCAATACCGATTATGTCTCTAACGCCACGAGGGGGTTGGACATATTCTTTGTTCAAGGACTTTCACCCCAGATATCTATGCGTGAAACCTCGTAGTATGTCAGATCTCCTTGTAGGCTCACTATAGCGTACACTAGTTTGAGATTGTTGTTCATAGCCATTTCAACATGTTGTCTAATGCTTTGCATGCTCCTAAGAGAACCCTCTTCTAACACTACGACGAGACGTAAGTTACCTTGCTTGTCTCTAACAAGGAACTTATCGCTCTCAAGTACTCTCACTCTCCTCCCCCTATCTCTAAGGTCTTTGTAAACTATGAGTCTAGGCCAGAAGAACTCTTCTAAACACTTATGGTGAATAGATATGAACTTCTCGAAGTCCGTTATAATGGTATTACAGGATTCTACGCTTGCTTTTTCATTTAATAATAGATAAGCTATTTCCACTGTGTCTAGAATAAGTTTATCTCCTTCTTTCGTTCCAAACCACTTTTTCTCCAAGTCGTTTATCTGCAGTTTCTCCGCTACAATTCCTCTACACTTCTCAGCATCAAAAACCACTTTATACCTTGTTCTTGAAGTCAAAGCCCTGGCCCTTAGTTGTTTTACCAGGTATACAGTTATTTTTGTTGAGGCTATTTACTAT
>QMWW01000011.1 GCA_003661825.1 Thermoprotei archaeon | reverse complement strand
GGTTATAGCTACGGTGATAATAGTAGCGGTAGCGATAACGATCGCAATAGCAGTAGCATTCTGGATGACAGGAATAGTAGGAGCAATGACAAGATTCGAAAAACTAGAAATACCAACCATATATGCTGTTAGTTACGATGAAAGCTCTATTGGTGAGGAAGGCACTGATATAAATGGTGATGGCGATTCACAAGATACTGGATGGATGGTGGTCTTACAAGTCAAAAACACTGGAACTTCTGATACAACAATAGACCAAATATACATAAATGGTAAACCGTATGATTACTATAATACAGATTCAAATATTGCGATTTGTTATGCTAGTGGCACAGAGTCTCCAACCGATGTAACCGAAGTATATTCAGAAGGAAAGTGTAATAGTGATAATAATTGGAATTCTTTCGACACCAGTAGAGTATCGCTGAAAAGCGGTGGGAATGCTACTATAGTGATAGTTATCCAGAGCGGAGGATACTTTAATCCCGGTATGACTATTGAGGTTAAGCTACATACTAGCGCTGGTAATGAGTATCCGAAGCAGGTACAGCTCCCTTAGAATAGCTTCCCTAGAGTAACGTAGCTTTTTCTCTCCCCCATATCTTTCCACTCTGTTTTAACAGCATAGGTTAGCGGGGAGTATTCCGTTTTGCCTAGAACCAAGTACTTATAGCTACTGTTTCCTATGGCATCTTCTTCTACCATGAAGCCCTTAAGCCCAAAACCTATTTCCCTGGTTAACCATATCCTCATACTGCACTCCTCTCCCCATGTTTATCGCCTTCAGCGTTTTCTGCGCCTATGGATAGGGGATCCCCCTTCTACATAAGTCCCCGCTAGATAAACCGCAAACCTTGGTAAACCCTATAGCGGTTCACTAGTTAACCCTAGTAAACCTCGGTGAACCATAGTAAACCCTGGTTAACCTGTTGCAAGGGTAAACTCTACATGGTTTGCCAAGCCCCTAGAGATTCCATAGGGATACGGGTTTACTAGGTAGACTTTTGCGGTACTTGAGGGTTTACTCATGGACGGGGCTACTATGCTCTCCTAAACCCCTTCTCCTGGGTGCAACTCCCCAGTTCCGCCTACAGAATATCCGAAACACGATCTCCAAGCCCCGTCTATTACCTTGTATTTAGGAGAGTGTGGGGGCTTAGAAGCTCTAACTATTCCGCGTTTTTCACAGAAAAGTATGTGGAAAACTGGGAATAGCTATTTGTGGTTTGCTAGAATAGTAAGATCGGAAAAGGTTTACTACTCGTTCATTAATTGGTTAATGGGGATGAGTGGATCCGTAAAGCTCGACATCAAACTCGGCGTAAAGCTTGTCAAATTTAATCTTTCCTGTGCTGCAATAGCTTATGGATATCTCTGAATACCTGTAGAATCTCTTTCCTAGCCTTCTCTAGCGCTTCTCTTCTTTCACCAAGGATCTCCTCTAGCCTAGCTGCTAACTGCTTTAACCCTGTAAGTATCTCTATGGGGATAGCTCTATCTATGTCGGCTCTCTCCAAAGCAGCTATGAATGCATCCAGGTACTCTACTACTCTATCCCTAGAAGCAGCGCCTCTAAGTACAAGCCCAATATCTGGATGAGTGTGGATCAAATTTATATAGGCTTGTTATAGAGATCTATTTATTGGACTAAGCTATTTGTGGTGTTCTGGGTTTGAGCCAGGAGAAGAAGACTACTAAGGAGATAATTCTTGAGACGTTGAAGAGGGAGAAGAGGCCTCTGAAGCCTAAGGCTATCCAGGAGCTGACCAATCTAAACTACAATACTATTAGGGGTAGGTTACAGGATCTTAAGAAAGCCGGGCTAGTTGTTCGTACGGATGAGGGATGGATCTACAAGGAGTACGTTAAAGAGGAGAAGAAGAGGAGAAGGAGGAGATAGGGTATCCCTGGGCTGTAAGGTGTAGAGCTAAAGTATTTTTCCCTCTAATAACACTCTTCTCTAGTAGCACCTACTGGTTTTGTAGCCGGGTTGCCCCGTATCTAGGCGTTCCGCTAAGGTGTAGTGGTTGGAGAGCGAAGTATTCAGCAGCTACTACCACAGGTTTAGCTGGAAGGAGATCAGCGACCCGATATACGGCTACGTGTACTTTAACAGGGAGATCGAGGAGAAGGTTATCAACAGCGTCTTGGTTCAGAGGCTACGCTACATTATGCAGTTACAGACAGCCCACCTAGTCTACCCTGGAGCTGTACATACGCGTTTCCAGCACTCTCTAGGCGTTATGCACCTCGCCGGCCTTATGGCTGAAGACGCTATATCCAAGATCATAAACTACTATGGAGAAGAGTACCTAGAGGGCTTTAGTAAGGGGTCTCTCATCGAAGCCTCAAGGCTTGCGGGACTGCTCCACGACGCTGGACACGCGTGTTTCTGCCACGCTTTCGAAGAAGCAATTATCCTCGACAACCCGGAGATCCCTGATAGCGTGGGTAACCACGAGAGAATAGGGTACAGGCTAGTCGAGCTACTGCTCGGGGATCAGCTCGACAGGTACGAGAGAACCTATGGACTGGGGCATTTAAGAGAGATCCTTATGAGCATACTCGGGTATAGAGAGCCTAGGAGCAACGTACTGAGGATTATGAGGTGGATTATAAGGGATAGCCTATACCCCGCCGATATACTCGATTTCTTGAGGAGAGACAGCTACTACGCTGGTACACACGAGTACGGATACATAGACTACGAGAGGCTCTACAGAAACACCTATCCCTACTTCGAAAACGGGCGCGTAATGCTCCTCCTAGACCGTAATACTTGGGGAGAGTTTAGAGCCTACCTGTACGCTAAAGCCAGCATGTTCGAACACGTCTACTACCACAGCGTTAACAGAGCCTTCGACCTACTCTTGAAAGAAATACTGGAGATACTTGATGAAGAAATGGATCTAGCTGGAAAAGTAGTAGATGTAGCGCGTGGAGACCCCAGAGAGTACTTGTTGCTAACGGATGCAAAAATGTACGCTGTTATGCTAGACAAAGCTTTTAGTAGCGGGGGAAAGCTCTCAACGCTTACACACCGCTTGTTGATCGAGAGGAAGCCCGAGTGGAAGAGGATCGGGCGCGAGTACATTCTAACAGGGTACAAAGGCCCGGTGGCAATCAAGCATATCCTCAGACTAGTGTTCGACCAAGACTATAGAGAAAAGGTAGCTAGGAGTATTAGAGAGAGGCTCTACGACAAGCTCAAGAACCGGGGGGTGGAGGAAGAAGACTTGTGGGTTGATGTCCTAGATATATCTCCCGTGCCGAAGTCTATGCTTATGCCTGGTAAAACTGCTGGTATGAAGCTCTTAACGCTGTTTATGGGTAAGAGGAAGGGTGCGAGGATAGCGAGGGATCAGGAGATCAAGCTTATCAAAGAGGGGCTTCCTCTAGCAGTAATATTCCGAGCATATATCAGGAGGGGCTTGCACATGCTAGAGTACGAGTCGCTCGCTACAAACATTATTGCTCAAACAGTTGAAGAAGAGCTGAAAATGGCTGGAGACGTAGAAGAGTACGAGAAGATGCTAAGCGAGATCTACTCTGGGTACTCGGGAGAGGGGTTTGAGAGAAAGAAGATCACTATGTAGCGTCTCTGTACTTTCTAACAACTTCTTCTATAACGGCTTCTACCTGATCGTCTAGTTCGCAGGCCTTTACCGGGGGTTTAACGGCTTTAATAACGTTGCTATCTCCTTCTACCGCATTAACCATTTCTAGTAGTGCTACCGCTGCATCTACCTCGGCGCTACGAGGCCATTTACCAAACCAAGTCCAGTTGTTAACCTCTATAACCTTTCTCTCGCTTAGCTCGTAGACTATTCTGTGAAGCAACCACTCGTCTACCTCGCCCAGCCTCCATATGAGGCAGTGTAGAAAGCCTAGCCAGGAATCATCAAATACGTTCAAATCCCCACACCTACTACTCACTAGCTAAAACGCGTAGCCATCCATGTATAGTATGGGGATATATTAAAAGTGGCTGGTAGAGATATTAACGGGTAATAGGTGTGCGGGGTTGTACAAAGTAGTTATTACGCTGAGCCACAAACCCGAAGAGTACCGTGTAAAGCTGAGCTTGTACAATGGCGAGGGAAAGCTTGTCAGAGAAGAAGAGTACAACGGTGTTAAGAGAGTAGTGTTACGTGTACCGGAGATCGCTATAGCGCGACAGCTATCCTCCGAGCCCCTGGTACTATGCGCTGATGCCAAGAGCCCTAGGATCGAGTTCAGAGAAAGCTCTGTTCTATACGTAGTTGACGAGGGCTAGAAGAAGTCATGGAGGCATACGTTGTAGGAGACTACGTAGTCGAGGACTCGAAGAGTAGAAGGGGGAGGCATAGAGCTATGTCAGCAGTACTAATATATAGTAGGGAGCGTGGAGTACTAACGCTGAGTAAAGCCAGCGATAAAGTAGTAGAGGTTGGAGAGGCTAAACCGACCTATAGCAGGGGCTACGCTAAAGCCTACAAGCTTAGGTTAGAGAAGGGAGAGTATGCTGTGTACGGATGGTTCGTTAAGAACTTCCTTGGAAGAGTCAAGGGATTTGTAGAGGTCTATAGCTATAAGGGAGAACTTCTATACAGAGCTAAGTATGTTGATGGAGTAGTCAGGAGAAGCATAGGCAATCCTGTAAATGCCTGGCTTGTCAGAGTATTCGTTGAAGCAATGAAGATCCCCGTGAGAAAGTCTAGGCTAGGTGATGAAGCTGGCTCAAAGTAATAGCGAGCTCTTAGAGCTAGCGAAGCGTATGCTAAACGCTTTCAAGCACTTCGAGTGCTTCATATTCGAGAAGAGAGAGCTTGAAGCAGTTAAGAAGCTACTCCGAGAAACAGGGCTCAATAGACACCTACTGCTTAGGAGAGCAGATCCCAGGTACGAGCACATATACGTACTACTGCCTTGGCGTATAGAGTTCGAACAGGAGTGCTTAGCTAGTGTGAAGAGGCTTCTAGCAGAGGGTAGAGTAGACCAAGACTACTACAAGAAGAACTACAAGCTATTGATAACTCAGTGTATAAAACACTTTGAGAGAGAGAAAGTGAAAGAGGTAATAAGTATTCTAAGAGACTATATTAATAGGGTGAGTGGAGGATTTTGAGCAAACTAGAGGATTCTAGAGAGAAACTACTCAGAATCCCGGTTAGGAAGACTAGGCTTTTCTTCCTAGTAGGGTACATACTACGCGCGCTCTCGATAACCAATATCGTAGGATTGGTTCTAACGGGTATAGGATGGGGTATACTGAGCCGTAGACCCGGAGGACTAGGGTATGTTCTAGCAACCATTGCTTGTATAGCCGCGTTTGCGATGCACCTTTACTCAATATTCGCTGAATCCCCTATCTCGGCGGTAAACATACCAGCTATTACCGAGAACGCTGCTCTCATAGACGTTAAGCAGGCTATGCTCAGCGTTATCGATGCTACTCAGAAAACCTTGCTCAACCCTATTTCGAGCATCATACCAGTAATAGGAGGGTTAGCGCTACTTCTAGAGACTGGAGGAGTTGTGAAGCTGAAGAAGGATACAGATGGATTAATACCTGGATACTTCGTGGTACTCTTCATAGTGCTCGGCCTACTGCTGGTGGCTCAAGGAGCGTTTTACCCCTTTGTCGCTGGAAACCTAGATAGCGTTAAGCAGGCTGTAGAGCAAGCTAAGAGCATACCAGAGGTTCAAAGCGCGGTATTCTCTCTAATGGTTGCACTTGCTCCAGTAGTGATCCTCAGCTCTATAGGCTTTATACTAGGACTGGCAACGTACATTCTATTCGGGTACAAGTACTGGAGTCTGTGGAAGCGTGTTAAGAGACTAGAAGTAGCTAGAGAGGATAGGAAGGAAGCCCTCATATAGGCTCTTGCAAAACCAGTATATGCTTATACCCTAGTTCTTCTAGATGCATTAGTTAGGTGGTAGAGTGGCTGTTAAGCCTCTATACATAGCTGTTATGGTCGTAGTACTAGCGCTAATAGTGCTAGGAATATATATCTACTACATACAACTATACTATAGTGTTGATCAAGAGGTGGTCTATGTGAGTGGAGAAAAAGTATACCTACCTCTCCCCAGGATTAGGCGCGATGTACTGAGTGTTGAAGAAGCACTAGCTTATAGGAGGAGTATAAGGAGCTACAAAGACGAACCTATTACGCTTGAACAGCTCTCTCAGCTACTATGGGCTACATATGGTATAACTGATCCTAGGAGAAGCTTCAAGACTACACCTAGCGCTGGCGCAACCTATCCTCTAGAGATATACGTAGTAGTTAAGCCCGAGGGAGTAGCTATAGAGGAGTCTAGGTACCTAGAACCTGGTTCCTACAAGTACATTCCAGACCAGCACGCAATAGCCTTAGTTAAGCGTGGAGATCTCTCGGAGAATCTCATGAAAGCAGCGCTGGGTCAGGAATGGGTTAGAGTAGCGCCTGTTAACATAGTTATAGCGGCTGTATTTGAGAGGACTACAGGCTACTATGGAGATAGAGGAGTTAGATACGTGTATATGGAGGTAGGACATGCCGGGCAAAACGTCTACCTCGAAGCTACGGCTCTAGGACTGGGCTGCGTAGTAGTCGGTGCCTTCTACGATGAAGAAGTTGAGAAAGTGGTTGGGCTAAGCCCTGGAGAAGAGCCTATGTACATAATCCCTGTAGGCATACCGCAGAAGCCGTACAGGGTTTCCGAGGAGGAAATTCACCAGTACATAGAGAAACACAGGTAGAGAAGAGCTACTGGTGCACTATTGTGCACTGGCTACTGATATACAGGTATGTACTCGATATTACAGGCATTATCCTCTTGGTGCTACTGTACCTATATATACTGACGGGCTACGCGCTCGTAAAACCAGGCATTATCGAAGAAAGCACTCTTGGACTAATCAGCTATAGGACAGCTGTAGCTATACACCTAGATAGAGCACTGAGGATTCTACTACTAGTCTGTACCACGCTCCACGGCTTAACGGGGTTCAGCATAGTGGCTCAAAGGCTTAGAGAGAAGGCCCTACGGAAAGCCGTAACACTGCTTGTACATCTATCGTTTACACTAGTATTTATGTATATGATCTCGATAGAGTACGCTATTAGACCGAGGTAGAAGGTAGATATATCAATTAGGTACTGGTATTGATGCTTTAACCCCTAGAGAAGCTGTTCAGAAATTCTTGAAAAAGAACGTGAGTATTATAGGGGTGGAGGTTGTAGAGGAAGGTTTTTGCAAGTACTAGATCTTAATTATGGATCCAGTATGGGCCTGTATGTAATAGCTAGGATATTCATCTTTTAAGAGCTCTCTTATGGTGTCTCCACTACAATGTATAGGAGATATTTTCTCAACACCCAAGCCTATTAGTTCATCTACTACCTCCTTACATTCCGTTGGAGAAGCTCCAGCCATATGGAATCCTCCGATAATGAGGTAGGGAGGTTTTCCAAGTTCTTCGATTAATTCCTCCGTTATCCTTACTATGCCTGGGTGACTGCAACCAACGAGTAATATGTATCCTTTACCACTACTCACCACAAGTGATTGTTCCCAAGGCGGTCCGTATAGTTCTCCTAGTATGTATATTCCACTCATGATCATTGTCGTCCTATTAACTGGAAAGGGGATCCCTCCGTATTTTAAGATAGGTTCTTCAAAATACCTTAAAGAACTAGCAGGTATATATACTGGTATACCAGGATGATTCTTTAGAATAAATGGTAAACCACCGGTATGATCTCCGTGAGAATGGCTTATCACGACTGCTTTAATGTCCTGTGGATTAATACCAAGCTTAAGAAGATTATATTTCAAAAGATCAGGATCCGGGCCTGTATCGAATAATATTAGTCCTTGACTAGTATTAACAAGTATTGACAACCCCCAAGCCGATCTAAGAATACCTCTCGGATCTGGGTTATTGTCTACAACAATTACTAATGTTATGTTTTCAGATTTCCTAGTTATTATTGTAGAAGCAGATTTAGTTATAGTGGGCTTTATTGTTTTTGACATTGCCGTGGTAGTTGATGTCTTTACGGAGGATACACCTCGTATAGTTGGATGAGTATATCTTAGTAGTATTAAGAGGATAATCGAAACGATTAGTACAGCAATTATGAACATGATTATTGATTTGCCCATATACCTCAACTAGGATTAACATTGTTTAGATTACCTATATATTAGTATCGTTTAGACTACCTATATATTAGTTAGGTTACACTTCTAACCTAACCTAGGATGATGATGTTAATAGAGTATATTGACGTGATCCTTGCTTTACCAAGGACTATAGTTAAAAACACTCATAGCTGAGGAAAGAAGTATTCTATGAGGATTCATAACAGCCGTATCATCGCCATTAGTGTTATCAATAGATCTAGGCTATATGCCAGTATTAATAACCCTAGGCATACCTGGAATAGCTATTCCATTTATAAAACCGGTTTTGATAATATCAATTGTTCTAGGAACTATTGTTGGAAATAATATTGCATGGTTGCTTTATAGAATTATTTACCTTTGATAAGGATTCACCTCTCTACATGTTCTTGGTCATTGGCTCATTCTTTTCCCTCCCAGTCGGTCGGAAGTACTAGAAGTTACTGGTAGTATTGAGAACGAGCTGAAGCTGAGCCTACTGATCTATATGATCTAGGAGCTTTTATACGCGTTAAAACAGATTTCCACTACGTAACAGGCTGGAGCGTTAGCAGCTTAGAGTTTAGCGGTATCCCGCTTCGAAAGATAGCTGGGAAATCTAAGCCATTTGGAAACGCTAAATGGGTTTATATCGAGTCACTTGATAGCTACTCCACCATAATACAATATCATGTAGCGAAGCGCTAAGAGAAGAATCGATCATCGCGTTGAAAACGACCAGAGACCACTACCTCTCGAGCACGGTTATTCAGCGAGACTCATACTTATACACCCATATGGGTGGAAAAGCGCTGAGTGGCTGAAGAGGATTTCATCGTAGAGCGGTATATCGATGGATGTTGGGAAGCCTTTAAGCATCATCCAAGAGGAATAGTAGATTTCGAGGAAAGATTAAAGAAGACATAGGCGTATCCGAAGCAGTAGCGATCGGTTTTAGTACTGAAGAATCCAGCGTAGATTACAGAAAAGTATAATTGGTTTAAGGCATATATTTGAATATGCAAACATAGTTCTTAAACCGATCTCTACTTGATCCCCTCCCCCTATAAAGCCTCCTCGGGTGAGGAAGGCCTGGCTACTGGATTAACAAAAGTACAGGCTGGGATCATAACTATAATAATCCTGGTAGCCGTAGTAGCTGGAGTATACTACATGGTTACTCAAGGACGAGAAGCAGAGAAACCGGTTACAGTTGAGTTGACTGGAGACTTTGAAACCGATGTAGTCAATATAGGTAAAGCACTAGCAGCGCATGGTATCAAAGAAGTGAAGTATACTGTATGGAGCGGCGGAGACCCTAATAGCGTTATGAGAGTATATGGTATAGTCGAAGCAGCTGCTAGGATAACCAAGATCTGGGGCGATAAAGGAGTAGACGTTAAGATAACCGTTACGACTCGCTACGAAAGCGATCCAAAGATAGTTTATAGCGATTACATCAGCAAGTGGACTCTTGGGCAAGCACCGGACATCATGGCTAATGGCTACGTGTACATAGCGAGTTTAGCAGAGGAGGGCTACATACTTGATCTAACTCCCTACCTGGAGAAGTACAGCGATTTCCTCGAAGACTTCTATTCCGCATTAGTTGATGCTATGAAGTATAAGGGCAAGATCTACGGTATACCACAGGATACCGAGGCTAGACCCATATACATTAGGAAGGACGTAGCAGAATGTGCTGGAATAGATCTCACAGGTCTAGCGGATAAGGTTAAGAACGGTGAGTTCACTTGGAAGGACCTATACGATCTAGCGCTAAAAGCTAAGAACGCTGGATGCGCTGAATGGGGCGTTATACATAGGAAGGGATCCGCGCACCCAGACCTCATACAGTTCATCTTCGCATTTGAAGGCAAGCTCTACAACGATGCTACGGGCAAGCTCGTACTAGACAAAGAAGCCGTGTATAAATGGTTTGCAACAGAAAAGGCCTTCGCTGATGCCGGCTTACTACCAAGCGATATGATGGGTTGGGATTGGGGTAAACAGATACACCCAACAGTAGTTAACGGTAAAACGCTCGCGTTCATAGGAGGAGTATGGCACTGGACAGAGTGGCAGACTAAGAGCTACTACACAGACCCAGCTACAGGAGAGCCTAGACCGCTGACAGCTGAAGAAGTCCACGACTTTTTCTACTACACGCTATTCCCAGCCGGGGAACCAGGCAAGAAACCCGTTACTCTAAGCCAACCCTATGCTTGGATGATCAACAGTAAAGCTGGGTATCAGAATCCAGATTTCGACAAGCTGAAAGACCTCTACTTGAAGCTAGCGTTTCTACTGGTAGTGAAAGCTAGTGACCCCGATATAAACGCTATACACAGCATTATATCCTCCCACCTACCAGTGACTAAGTCCGCTCTCAACCTACTGCGTGATTCGAGCTGGGTAGCAGATCTAGTCAATCTACCAACCATAGTGTCAGGCGAGGTTAAGAACAGTATATCCGACATAGTAGCTAGAACCGCTAACCCCATAAACGTAGCCTTCCTAGAAGATGCTACGTACATGCTAGACTATACAACGTTCACTCCTAAGCACCCGCTTTATCCAAAGCTAGCAGAGTTCTTCGCCGAAGCTATAGATAAAGTTCTACGAGGTACACTATCGCCTAAAGACGCTGTTGACTTCTTAGTAAGCAAGATAAACGCTGATCCGGATCTCAAGGAAGCCGTGGAGATAGTAGGCGAAATACCAAGCGGCTGGAGCTTAACTGGTTAAAGAGATGGTGGTATATGCCTAAATCAAGTGTTTTTTCCAGCAAAGCCCTCCATGGCTTTAAACAATTCGTTAGAAGCGAGGCTTCGAGGTTTTTAGCACTAGCTCTTTTCCTCGTAGCAGTATTCTACATAATACCGATCTGCATCTCCGTGTACATGAGCTTTACCCCTTTACGCAATTGGAATATAGACCGCTACGCCGGTATATTCGTCGGTTTAGAGAACTACTACAGGTTCTTCTACCTCTTAGCCAACGATCCTTCTGTTAAATCAGTATTTCTAACAACAGCTGTATTCGTAGCACTAACTCTAGCCGTAAACGTGCTCGGAGGCTTAAGTCTAGCTATAGCTACGTTTTTCGTAAATGAGAGAGCAGCCGGAGGCTTACAGCTGCTATGGCTACTACCACGTATGACGCCTATAGCTGTTTATAGCCTTATATGGTACTACTTCTTCCACCCAAGCAGTATAGGGACTATAAACGGTATACTCTACAAACTAGGTCTAATAAGCAAACCCATAGACATAGGGCAAGGCATTATACCCTGGGGTGCTTGGGCTATTATAGTGTTTGTCAACGGCTTAGTAGGCGTTAGCTATGGAATGATAGTATTCACCTCGGCGATCAACAACATACCGAAAGAGCTCGTAATAGCTGCAAGAGTAGATGGGGCATCTAACTGGGATATAACCAGGAAGATCCTAGTACCCATGCTTAGATGGCACATACTATACGTCACCACGTGGCAGCTACTAAGCCTACTTACTACCTATGACCACTTATTCCTCCTGGTGAAATGGGGTTTAGTGAATAGAGACTATGGTACAACCTGGAGCCTATACATATACAATACAGCGTTTCTCACAGGGCTTCAAGACCAGGGATTAGCAGCAGCTGCTGGAGTAATACTAGTCATAGTCTCGTCCATACTCGGGTTCATCACGCTTAAGCTCATGGGATTCGATAAGCTAATCAAGCCTCCAAGAGGGGATCTCTAGTGCCGGGTATGAGAGATGTAGAGGTGAGGAGTAGAGCTAGCGAGGCCTTAATACTCCTAGTGATCCTAGCGGTGTCTCTACCACTCATAACGGGGTACTCGCTACTAATACTCTCGGGTTTTAGTAAGAGTATGGTTACAAACCTAGATCCTTCTTCGTTCTACCCAACGCTCATGAACTGGATACTCCTACTACAGGGTAGAACAGCGCAATTCGCTGGTATAAGGGTGAATATCTGGGGCATAGTAGCGAATACCCTAGTAGTAGCTCTTGGAGTCAGCGCTCTCGTCACACTAGTAGGCTCGCTCACCGGCTACGCTGTTTCCCGTATGAACTTCGCTGGTAGAAAGCATATAATGATGCTATTAATACTGCTACACGCTTTCCCGGGAAGCGTGCTGGTTGTTGGAGTAGCATTCATATATAGGATGTTCATGCCGCCGCTAGAGTACATTAGGTTCTATTCGTTCTTCTACGTCATAGTAGCTAGAGCAGCGATCGAGATACCTATGGCTACATGGCTTATGAAGGGGTTCTTCGACATGATTCCATGGGAGATAGAGTGGTCGGCAATAGTTGATGGTGCCTCCAGGTTTAGGGTTTGGTGGAACGTACTTCTACCAATGATCAAGCCGGGGGTAGCCGCTGTAATGCTCTTCGGGTTCCTAGCTGGCTGGATGGACCTAATATATGTAAGGACGTTCCTAGTAGATAGAACTCTAGCTACATTCATAGAAGCTAATGCAGAGGCTGAGTACGCGTATTTACCGCTAGTAGCTGTAGCTGGAACTCTATACCTGCTCCCTACCATAATATTCTTCATAGCCGCTCAACGCCTCATATTCACTATATCGGTATCGGGTATTAAGGGGTGAGAAGAGTGGTTTCAGTAAAACTAGTCAACGTAACCAAAGTATTTCGTGGAGGAGTGGTTGGTGTCAAGGACATAAACCTAGTGATAGAGCATGGAGAGTTCATGGCATTACTTGGTCCCAGCGGTAGCGGTAAATCCACTACTCTATACTTGATAGCAGGCATATACAAACCTACTAGAGGAAGAATATTCTTCGGAGATAAAGACGTAACAAAGCTTCCACCCCGCGAGAGAAATGTTGGACTAGTTTTTCAGAACTGGGCTCTCTATCCACATATGAAGGTATTCGATAACATCGCCTTCCCGTTAAGGCTTAGAAAGATTCCTGAGAGCGAGATTAGGAAAAGAGTTGTAAGCGTAGCTAGGATGCTTAGGATAGACGGGCTGCTAGATAGGTATCCATGGCAGCTCAGCGGTGGTCAGCAGCAAAGAGTAGCCATGGCTAGAGCGCTGGCTAAAGAGCCAGATGTACTCCTGCTAGATGAGCCTATGAGCAACTTAGATGCTGTGCTTAGGATAAGCGTTAGAGCAGAGCTGAAGAGGCTACAGCGAGAACTCGGTATAACGACTATATACGTTACACACGACCAGGCGGAAGCCTTAGCAATGGCGGATCGTATAGCCCTAATCAACGAGGGCTCGATAGTCCAAATAGGGACTCCTAGCGAGGTATACGGTAAGCCTAGGACAGTATTTGTTGGAGGATTCCTCGGTAATCCGCCGATGAACTTCTTAGAAGCTACGGTAGGATATGTCGAGGATAAGCCCATACTCGTTATTGGAAACAATAAGCTAAGGGTGCCGGACCACTATGAAGAACTAGTAAGGAAATTAGGCTTAAACCAAGTAATAGTTGGTATCAGACCAGAAGACATGGGTATTATGGATAAACCAGTTCCCTACAGAACTATAAGAGCCCAGGTATATGCAGTAGAACCTATGGGTAGAGAAACCATAGTAGTAGCAGAAGTAGATGGTAGCCAGGTTAAGATAGTAACTTCAAAGAGCATCGTCCTAAGAGAGGACCAGGACATACACCTCTACCCCAGCTTTGAAAAAATAGTTCTATTCGATCCTAAGACGGAAAAAGCACTAGAAGTACTCTACGAGGAGGAGAAACTAGAGTAAGTACTCCAAGTAGAACTCAGCTAAGCCTTTGTGGTAACGACTTAGATGTAGAAAAGAAATGGTATAGTCTCCACTACTTTGGAAGACGCTGATTTGGAGGAGAGTGTTCTCGGGATCAGCTTGGCGGCATGAGAACAAATATCCTATAGGCTTCTCTACCTTCTATGCTATAGTAGAGCCTAGCATATACCGCTCTAGAAACCTCTACGCCTTCAATATCTATCACTCTGCTCGAACCCGGTGCTATACAGCTATTGTTTAGAGGCATCTCGGAGTTCAGCACAACTAGCTTCAGTAAACATATAGTAGTATGATATCTGTTCGTTACGTTGATCTGTAGCATATCGTTATACCAGCTGTACTCTACAGATATAGAGCCCAGGAGCTCTACAATAGGGGCTGAAGCAGTAGGACTCAGTACTCTTGGAAGGACTAGTGCTAGCAGTAAAGACGCAGTCATGAATACTGGTATAAGGATAGCTTTGCCAAGCCTGTTGGAAAAGATCATTCATATCACCTAGCCGTAGAAAGACGCTTAACTAGTAGGGGCTTCTCCGAAAGTTTAACCCCGGTTTCCGTTACATCGTATTCAGGCTCTAAACTATCGCGAAGTAGTAGGTCGTTTAGATAAGCTTAACTGGTGAAGGGAGGTTCAAATAGTAGTAATGGGATAGTTTGTTAAGAGAGTCAACTCGGTTTAAACCCTATGTGTTTAGAGGCTGAACTATTTGATCAGGTCAAAGGACATCAAGTTCGCTATAGCTTTGACCGTTTTAGCACTAGCTCTAGCTAGTGTACAGAGTTACTCCTTTTTTCGCCACGAGTATGCGTTAACCGCAAGGGGATCAACTTACGTTCTCGACGTCCTAGTGAGCATTAACTACATAGGTAACTATGGAGTAGTCTCCGTGTACTTGAAGCCTGAAGGTGTCTATGCTTACGGCTTCACTATTCTAAAGGATCCCGATGAGCCTAAGCCTCACTTATACCTAATGCTAGGGCCGCAGAATGCATGGTATGATATGGGGCTACTCAACGAATCCACCATACGTATGCGCTTAGCTATAGATTCATCCAATAATACGGCACTCATAGTTGCAGACGACAAAGTACAGCACTATACCCTACAGTACGCACCAAGTATTACCAGTCTATACCTGTCAGTATTCAACATAACTGGGAGCGAAGCTAGCTATCCGCAGATCGACATAGAGTTTATACGCATATATGCTACTAATAGCTCGCTAGGCGAGATAGAGGATATAGTTAAAGACCTGAAGAGCGCAGAGCTGGGTCTACTAGCACTATCAATAGAAAACAAAGTTATAGAGCCTCCTCGAAAAACAAGCCCTACACCAACAACTACTTCTCCTACGGAAAAGCCTACACCAACAACACCAGTATCACCACAGCTCCCCGCTATAACGCCCGAAGACACCATGTTCGTAGTGGTACTAGTAATAGCCTTATCAGCGCTTATAGCTGTAGTACTAGTAGCGTATCTATGGGGGAGGGGATCCCCCGGTCCGTGAAGTCTTCATCCTTATAGTCATCTAGGTGAGCCTCGGTCATCTCCCACATTTATCCTCTGCTACAGCTTTCTTATAACAGTTAATACTCCGTGGAGCTTAGCTACTCCATGTAGCGGCTACTAATCCGGTTACCCGAGGGATCAGGGAGTTCTACCCACTCTATACTTTTCCTCTATGTACTCCTCTAGAAATTCCGGGGATCTAATAGCTTTAGATAGTACCCACTTTACCCGTTTCTCCCTAGGTGGTCATTCCAATTATTTTGTATAAGTTCATGGTCGCACCTAGGGAGTTCCACCTCGCCTCGGTATCATTGGGTCATG
>QMWW01000010.1 GCA_003661825.1 Thermoprotei archaeon | reverse complement strand
GTCTTTGTGCACTCATACCCGTATATATTTAAAAGCAGGATTAAACCCTAAACTACTTAAGGGAAAGAGGGATTCTCAACGCTCCTTAAGTACTAATGCGCTAATTAGGTATATTAGGGTTTACACTTCAACCCGTACCGTAAGAATCGATCACTCAATAGTACGTATCTAGAAGACCCTCATCGTCCCAAACGCGGAGATCAGGCTCTACTGCTCTATCGGTTCTAGATATATTACTTCGTGTCTATTTATCAGGATAGCAAACATTATGTCTTCTAAGCTATTAGCATGAACACGTATTAGTTTAAGAACAGGTTTTACGACCTCACGCCAATAGCTATCTGTAATGTTTCTCTCAAACTCTACGAAAAACTTGGTTTTCTGGGGAAAACCATATACATCCCTCAGATTAAAGTAAATGCCCCCAGCATCCCGTCTAATACCGCGAGTTATCGACATCCCTATATCACCGAATTTCTGAACCCAGATATCCCTAAACTCAGTTACTCTAATACTAACATAGTTCTCAAATAACCTATCTAGAAACACTTTATCCGACTCATTATTAGTTATCACAACAGTATTTGCAATATACACAGGAGCCAGCGCCCCATCATAAGGCTCAACAAAAACAATAATGTACGGTGGAGAAAAATATATATAATAGAAGTGCCAGAACTTACGATACTCCGGGGTACATGGTCTGAACAACTTTATGTAAGTACCATTATACTTGAGCGTCGTGAAATTTGGTAAGCAATTTTCTGCCAGGGCAGCGTTGACTATAATAATCCTATGTTTATCGATATAGAATAGTAAGTTGGCTGGGCCAGGATCTCTCTCATCACCCCAGAAGACGCCATTATGATATATGTGCATTCTCTCATTTAATTTATCGTATTGTATCCATGTACGATTATCCCAAGGATGCTTTGTTCCTCTAAAGTACAGCTCCGTCTCCCTTATAATTTGCCCTATGATCTTGTTTAGAACAAAGTGTTGAAAGCTATAGGTATAGTTCAGATCGTACCTATTGTGTTGAATAGTTAAATCCTTCCTACTCCAAAACACGTCTATCGAGTATACCTTTAGCTTGTCTGCTTTACTCCAGTACTTGTCGAGAATTCTACTCGCTATCTCCCTAGCTTCCCTAACATCTTCAACACTAATTATTACTTTACCATCAGCATCTGTATCTATTATCTTAGGATAATATGTAAGGAAGACCCATGTATAAAGCGAGAAACCGACAATAACGATGATGATCAGTATTGTTCTCCAGTACCTAGAAATAATCACAATCACCCAAAACCAGTACTTCCCAGTATATATGTTATTTCATGGTGTTAAGTTTTTATTTGATAAAAACTAGTAGATAAGGAAGCTAAAAATATCTAAGTATAATGACAGAAACCTCTATTGTAATACGCTAACTCAGTATTTTAATAATTAGTACCAGTGTACTATATTTGTGTTCATAATGGAGCTCAAGTACTTATCATTCAGTCCTCACACGGTTCTTCACAGCGTATGCTCCGCACCGAAGTCGTTCATCACCAGTATTTAGTATTGCTTGAAGGAAGCTATTAATGTGTTTCTAGATATAGCTTATAGTAGAAGTAATGGGTGATTAATATGAAGCCCGCGGTAATAGTGATCGATATGCTAGAGGAATTTGTCCATGGTAGGCTTAAAAGCCCGCAGGCAGAATCGATTATTCCGGCGATCAAGAAGATCGTTGACACAGCACGCGAGAAGAGAATCCCGGTGGTGTACGTAGCTGATAATCACACCCCCTATGATCCAGAGCTAAAGGTTTGGGGCCAGCACGCTATGGCTGGAAGTAGTGAAGCCGAAATAATCAGTGAGCTAGAACCTAGAGAAACCGATATAGTTCTATATAAACGTAGCTATAGCGGGTTCCGCGATACAGGCCTGGATATTATTTTGAGGAATATGAGCGTAGATAAAGTAGTACTTACTGGTATACATACTCATATATGCGTTCTCCATACAGCATGGGATGCTTTCTACCTAGGCTATAGTATTTATGTTGTAAAAGATGCTGTGGCAGCTTTTAGCGAGAAAGACCACGAGTACGCTCTAGAATACATGGAGAAAGTATATGGAGCTAAAGTGATTACGTTAGACGAGGCACTAAAGCTATTGGAGGGCAGGTTTGAGTAAGCTATCGTGCAAAGTACTGTTCAATATATTTAAAGGTCTGAGCAACGAACCTGTAGAGGAATTAGCAGTACTTCTACTGTACCAGAGATATACGTGTCTTGGTAGGGTAGCTGTAGCTAAGAAGCTAGGTATTAGTGAGAGAAGAGCTAGAAGCCTTATAGATAAGCTTAATAAAAAAGGATATCTAGCTAAGGATCTCGAAACCTGTATTAATACTAGGAGCTTCCCATACAACCTATCCTACTGCTCCACTAAATTCAACAACTATTACCTAACCGCCTTTCTAGAAGCGAACTTAGAGCTACTTAAACTAGTAGAGCGCTCAATTACAATGCTTAGAGACTACATAGTTCTCGCTAGCAGGGATCCAGAAGTCTTAGAGATCGTAGGATATACGTCAGAAGGAAGAATATATTTACCAAGAGTCCCGCGTAGAATGAGGGAAAAATATGCTAGGAAGATCGATAAACTCATACCACAGATACTCAGCACGCCATCGCTATTCATAGTATGGAGAAGCTATAAACCGTATCTCTCAGAGGCTTGCCTACTCTATAGCCTCTATAGACTCTGTACAAGCTTCTAGGACGTGTAGATCGGAACTATGAGATCCAGATCGCTGTACTTATACCTAGCTATTTTTACATGATATACTTTTTCGATTATACCTAAGCGACTAAGCAGATCTTTCTTATTACCGGTAAAGACTACGCGGCCTCTATCTAGTAGGATAAAATAGTCTCCATTAGTTACTCCAAATAATATGTCCTGTGTAGTGAATACTACTACTTTATTAATGCTCCACTTCTTGATCAGCTTCGATAGCATAGCCTTTACTCCTACATCAACATGCGCATCTAACTCATCGAATAAGAGGTAGCGAGGATCTTTGGCCAGCGCCATAGCGATAATTACTCTTTGGAGTTCGCCCGAACTCAGCTCTGCTATCCGTCTTTCAAGTAAATGCTCTATCATCATTTCTCTAGCAATATTGTAGACTGATCTATAGTCTTCGGCTCCCTCAACGAAACCTTTTGAGACAGGGTATCTTGAAACCAGCAAAGCCTCTAGAACAGAGAGCGATAGTAGTTCGTGACTATGGATCTGTGAGGCATACGATACCATACGCGATACCGTTTTGAGAGGAGTACTGGAAACCTCTAATCCGTCTAAATACACGTAGCCGTTGTACGGAACTATTTTAGCTATAGCTTTTAGAAGAGTAGATTTCCCGGCACCGTTAGGGCCTATGATGCATGTCACCCTATCTGTGGGTATTTTGATCGATACTTTTTCAATTCCTCTATGGCCTCCTCTATATTCCACAGTAAGATCTCTGATCGATATCAACGCAACCCCCTTCTAAATCTCGTCAATAGCAGTGTTAGGAAGAATGGGGCACCAAATATGGAAACTATAGCTCCCGTTGGGATCTCGCCTACATAATCCGATAGAATAAGTCTTACGAAATCATCGGTCAGGAGGAGTAGGATTGCACCCACAAGACCCGAAAGAGGAATGACTACTCTGTGATCAACGCTCTTTATCAGAAATCTCGAGATATGTGGAGATACAAGGCCTATAAACCCTATTATGCCAAAGCAGGAAACAATTAATGATGATGCTATACCAGCCGATACAACGGCTAGGAAGCGATAAATACGAGGGTTGTATCCTAGTTGCTTAGCATGTTCATCGCCCAGAAGCACAGCGTTAAGAGGCTTAGCTAGAATGGGATAAGACGCTAGAAGTATAAATGCGGATACAAGCATTGTTAGGTAGTATTTATCAGATGCTAGGGTAAAGCTTCCCACTAAGAAATATATAGCGAAGGCATATCGCATAGCAACCATGTATGTCAGCATTATAGATAAACCAGAAAACAGAGCATTAACACCTAAACCAGCTAATACGTATGAAGCATCCGTACCTCCAATAGATTCGGCTATGAATATAGATAGCGAGAGAGCTAATAGTCCACCAGCCATAGCTGCAATTGGTGCAATACTTAGACTATACCCATACACCAGTATTGACAAGAGGACCGCAAATAAAGCCCCGCTCCCAACACCCAGTATATAGTGGTCAACTAGTGGGTTTTTCAAGCAACCTTGTAGACTAGCACCAGCTATACCTAATACTAATCCAGCAGTAACTGCTGATAAAACCCTGTTGAATCTATATCTGACGATTAGCGTATCCATAGGATTAGGTAGCTCGTAATGTACTGACCAATAAATAAGACATATTAGTAGTGCTGATAAGACGGCCACAAGTATGACTCCTAATGCTATTCTGCTGTAATGAAGCCTTGCCGCCATACTGGCCAGCATATAATCATCCCTATAAAACTAGCTCCTAAAGACCCTAGAGTTTACGACCTCTAATTACAAACCCTATGAAAACACCAATGACGAATACCGCTATAAACGCTACGGCTATGAGTGATAATTCAGTTATCGGGCTTTCAGTTCCCTGCCCATGCTCAAGGGCGTTCTGGGTTTGAAGCATACTCGTGATCGCATTGTAAATGTGGGATGGAGCGTATTGGATGAGGGGTCCGGGCCTTTGAAGTGAATCTGAAGCCTCTTGGCTAAGTACTATTACGGGGACCCCAAGGTCATATATGCCAGTATCGTGTAGTGCGTTTATGGTTTCTTCGCGCGAACCCGCCATCTGCGTAGCTATCACAATGTCTGGATTCAACTCGCTTATCTTCTCCAGGTCTACCGCATACCACCCAGCCGAGTTTGCCACATTAACTAAGCCAAGTCTTGAGAGGACATCATCTATGAAAGTAGCTCTACCAGCAACCCATATACCATTATAAACTCCTACAACAACGAGCACTTTTAACCCCTCGTAAGGTTTTAGAAGATCCCTGTACTGGGCAAAGGCATTATCGACTAAGTCCATGAACTCGCTGGCACGTTCGCTAAGCCCATATATTGTGGCAAGTATTCCGAGGTCGAAGTAAATATCTGCAAGGGACCTGGCCGAACCTCCATTTAGATATATTACTGTAATGTTGTAGCGTTCGAAGACTTCAAGGAGGGGGGTGTGTCCACCTTTATCTGCGAGTACAAGCTCAGGATCCAACTCTAATATCTTCTCTACCTCTATCGCACTCCACCAGTAGCCGCCTACATCCGTTACTTCATGCTCTTTGACATAAGAGCTTATGTTAAGATATGGATCGCTGTATGAAATAGAGTCTACCCCCACAACATATCTCTGGAGATCGAGGTAAAACAGCATTTCAGTTATACTAGGTGCAAGAGATACCACTCTTTCCGGGACACGTTTCAACACTACCTTTCTATTTAGTGCATCCTCTATGTAGACCTCCCTAGGTTCTGCTGAGTTATTCGCAGCAAGCGAAACAGAAACGGGGAAAACGATCGGGGTGAGTACAAGTAAGCATAGTGTGATCAGGATAAAGCGCATGCTATCACCTATTGGACATTATGTCCAATACAATCTATTATTAACCATGAGATTATAAGCTTTACCGCAATCTAAGGATAGTGTTTGCTAGATACATATTTCCTGTACAGGTTTTCTGGAAGCCTGCATAGAAGCTTTAGGTTCTCAAGCTCTATGGGATGAGGTTTAGCCACTACTACTATGCTGTGGGGTGGTGGAGGGTACTCGTAGTGTTTGAGCTTTTCGAGCTTATCAGCTATTATTGTTTCGTCTGAAGTGCCTAGCCTAGCTATTCCTATGCCTATAGCTTCTCTAAGGAGGGATCGATTATCGAGATCAAGCAATATATCGATCGCTTCTGGAATGCTCATAAATTTGTTTTCCTCAGCCCTTATATCTAGGAGAATTAAGGTATGTAGATTGCGTGACAAGTTATCGTACACAGCTTCTACTACAGAGTAGGGCTTGAACACTTCGGGATAAACTAGTGTGACCGTTTTACCAAATCTATAGGCTTGGAGACCAGTTCTAGACGGAACTAACGAGTATATTGATAGCCCATTAACGACTACTACGTTTACCCCCCTCCGAATAGCTTCGACTCGTATAGCATCATGTGTAGTAGCTATAAAGGGATCTCCTGGCACCAGTATCGCTATGTTTTTCTTGAGCGCTTCTTCTACAATGCGCTTAATACCCCTTCCTTCCAGGTCTGAGCGTTTAGCTAAAACGAGCTCTTTATCCCCTACTATATCTCTTAAAAACTCATGATCTAATCCAGGTACGATGCTTGTATAAGTGTCTACTACCACCTTATCTACTCTATTAATATATTCGAGTGCTTCTAGCGTTAAGTGCTTAGGCGTCAGCCCTAACCCTATAAACACTAACAAAGGATCAACCCCTTATAACCCACTACCTATGTGGAATAGCTCGTTCTACTGCCTATACGTATATTGCTACATGTGTCCTATTTCTTAGTAACTAGCTTTAAGAGATAAACTGTATACCCATTATATATAAGCGTGTATATGATGTAGGATATGTTTAGACCTGCGTATATTAGATCGAATAGCCAGTATAGATTTAGCCTAAAATACTCCGCAACTATATACTGGAGCGTATAGGGGTCAAACGAGAACTGGGCTAATCCTGTAGCTGAGTAGTACGTCAGATCCTCTATTATAAACACCGATTTCTGGACAACAAATGCTGCATAAAATGTTGTTAAAGGAGCAACAATCACCATTACTATAGACACAAATATGTAGAGAATTAGATACAGCTTATCTGTATATAGTTTATTCTTTACTGTATAGATGACTATGAAGGGGAGAACCCACGAGAAATAGTTTATGTTTCCAACCTTGTTAAGCACAATGGCTACTAACAGGACTAGTATTATATATTTAAGTAGGGTTTCCTCTCCAGCATCCGGTTCATGTGCTATTTTTGCTAAAATGTAAGCTAGCGCAACCACATATATTGGAGCCCATGCCCAGATAATAAAGTTCGGCACCCTTGATAGATCGTAGTTTACGACGTAAATGGGTATAGCCCATATACTGTACTCTTGAGGATACCTATTTGCATGGAAAAATACAGCTTTGTATAGGAAGGAATATGGATCAGCTATGAGAAACGGGAAGATGATCAGTAACGCTGTAGATATCCCAGTTAATGCTAGTACAGATAAGTCGCGATAGCGTTTTTGCTTTGCTAGAAACATTATATAAACCAGAGCTACTACTACCACTAGGGGTTTTATTAAAGCAGCTATAGCCAGGTATATACCAGTAAGTGCTACTCTTTTTCTATACAAGAACTCTATGAAGGATTGAAGAAGGAAGAATGCAACAATAAGATCTGTATGGTAGCTGTAAATAGTAATGTAGGGAAAGTGGCTTAACAGCCATAGAACACCAGCACGCCATCCATATCGTTTCTTGAGAATGTAGAAAACCGCGTTGAACGATATAATAAGTGGTATTTTATCTATGAGCCTAACTATTTGTAATGGGCCCAGAACAGTTCTAGCTATTGAGTGCGTAGCTATAAATAATATAACTGGAAGCGGGGGATACGATACTTTAGTAGCAATGCTATATATATAGAACATACCTGGTGGAAAAACTACTAGTATAGGCGACCATGTAAGCGGAGGCATTATCCTAGCTATTATCACTCCCCTATGCCATGTTATATCCACCCATTCAAGGTAGTACCTTATGTCATAGTATAACCACGAGAACGGGATTATGGTGAACATGTATATATTGGCTAGAATTAGTAGCACCGTGCCCTCTCTACGCTTTATAATGTTTATTATCTTCTCTTCAAGACCTCTAAGAGCGCGCTTCATGGTTTCTAGCATCAAAGTCTCAGCCCAAGCGCTACAAGCAACGTATCAGGATATGCAGCGGGTACATCAATCCATTAATATTATACTCAGCACGTAAAATATAAGGGTAAATCTCCAAGAAAGCATAAGCTGTGTAGTGATGTTTTTAGGGTTGAATAGTTATGGAGGATCTAGAGCCTGTTTATGTTAAACTAGGTGGTAGCTTCATAACACACAAGGATAAACCCTTCAGTATCAACTTTAAAGCACTTGAAAAAACCTTGCTCATACTAGGCAGAGCAAAAAAGTTCACCACAATAGTGGCTGGCAACGGTGGTGGAAGCTTTGCCCACCCAGTAGTTAAACAGTGGATAATGCATGATCTAAGTGATCTAATAAAATACTGTCAAAACGCTACGCGGAAACTTAATCACATTATAGTTGACTACCTAGTTAATCATGGTGTAGATGCTGTCAGTATACAGACATCGGCAATCATAGTACATAGTTCTAAAGAATATAAGGTATTCATTGAACCCGTTAGATACGCACTAAGACAAGGGCTTATCCCAGTACTATACGGCGAATGTATATACTCTGAAACTAGAGGTTATGACATACTATCGACTGAACAAGTATTTGGCGTTATTGCTAGATACATAAAGCCAAAACGTATAGTGTTGTTAACTGATGTAAAAGGAGTATACACTTGTGATCCCCGAAAATATACTAAATGCAAAGTTATAGATGAAATTACTAAAAACAACCTAGAAATTGTTTTAAGATCTATAGCTAGTTCTGCGGATAGAGATGTAACTGGAAGTATTTACAGTAAGGTAAAGTACATGGCCGAGATCTCATCATCGCTTAAAACAGACGTATACGTAGTATCAGGTTTTGATGTAGAAGACTCTATAAGCGCTATACTCGGGAAAAAGCCTAGAACCGGAACAGTTATTAGAACATACGAGTAAGCGGTAGTTAGGCTAGACAATGTATATTACTAAGGAGTCTCTTAGCTCCTCGTAGTACGTTCTACGCTTACCTGACAAAGCTATAGTCATTACACTCTTAGTCAAGATCACGTATTCTACGAAAAACGCTCCAGGCATAATTATCGTGTAGTACTCGTCGTAGAACGTGCGTGTATACCTGAACTCAAATATGTCCACTATCTTTGTATGCCGAGAAGTGGGCTTATTACTTGTGAAAGCCCTTAACCCCCCTCTAAAGTATACATATATATATTTTTTCTTGTTACCAGCTTCATAGTAGGTTAAGAACCCCCTAACCACGATAGTGCGTGGCCTTATCTCAATACATGCATTAGAACCCCTAACTACGATCTTATCACTAGTATATTCTGCCAGTAGATACCCTTTATCCCATCGAAGCTTCCTCTCCAACTCCACCAGCCTGCTACTATATAGCCCATACAGTAGTAGACATTGCTATAGGAGATAGTTTTATTACAGCATCATTTCCTTATGCTAGATAATAGTCTATAAACATTGTAGTTCTAGAGAGGTTGTGTTCGATGCCTAAAACGCCTAGCGTGATATTGAGGGAAGAGCTATCTAGGATGGGATACGAGCTACTCGATATATATCAGTATAGAGATCGAGATATAATCCGTATTAAGCACAGAATGTCCGGGAAAATATTCCTGTATGAAACAAAGAGGCATGTCAGAGATCTAGTGAGCAGAGACGAAATAAGAGAGTTAGCATCCTCGATTGCTGAGTACTATGAGAGTAGGAGAGTAAAGAGTAAAGCCTAGACTAAAATCCAAGGTAGTAGCTCCACCTATATGTTTCTACACTCTGCGGATATCTATACATGCCCTAAGCCTCGAATGCAAAATCTCCTTCAGCAAAATGCTCTTGTGCGTACTGGAAGAAACATATACTTTTACCCTGTATTCCTTGATACTAACATCCTCTACAGGTACGTCAAGTGCATCGGCAACTTCGTAAACAATGTTTTTTCTTAGTGGTGGGGGTTGCCCCCCTCTTAGAATACCAAGCTTCAGCATTTTCCAGCAGGTTATTCTATGCGTATATAGATTAGCTAGACATGCCTCTGGAAAAGCTAATAGACCTAATTTCTCCGCATATCTGAGTATGCTAGACTTAAGATCCCTAGTATCTACTAATACCTGCTCTCTTCCACGAGGTCTTCTAAGCATTCTTCTATAGATTTCGTTTACAGGTACTCCGCTTTCTTCAAGCCTCTTGAGAATATTTAGCGATACGCGTAAAGAGCCTACAACTACCCCTACAGCCCCATATTCCACAGCTTTTTCCAGCAAGTACTCGTACTCGTCCTCTATTAGGCCAGGAATTATTGGGCGTAAGAACAAAAATGGCTCTAATCCTTGTGATTTAAGATTGCGTATTGTTTCAAGTCTTTTATGGGGTGGAGGAGAAAGAGGCTCCAGCTTCTTAGCGTATTTGAGCGTTATAATGGTTATCAGCGGAGAAACTAGAGGGCTTACACTGCATATCTTATTGGCATCTCTAATGCTTAGATACATCTTAGTAGAGAACTGGACGGGATTACCAAGGTACTTATACGATTTATTGATGAAATCAAAGGTTTTATCGCGAACTAAGCCGTGAAAAGGCTCTGTAACAGAGCCTATTGCTATTAGCGACCCATACCTACCCGGGATAAAGTACGGATTAAGTAGTAACGCGTATATGAGCTCGAGCGAGGAAAGAGGATAGCTCTTAGTACTCCACATAAATCCCATAGTTTCTATGTAACAATATGCGCATCTAAGGCTACAACCCGTGCCTGTATGTATAGTGAAACCACATGGACGAGGAATTCTACGTGCATGGCTATCTCGGGAAGCTCTTTTCATCTGTTCTTCGCTAAGGAGTTTCGCGATCTCCGTACGCAATTTTCTCTTCATATTAAGCTCTTTTATCAACTTATGACACCACTAATAGCTTAAATTAGTGGTTCAGGCATAAGATTATCTAGGCAGTAGTAGCTAGTATGTTAAATACTGGGGCTATCTTTGGTTAAAACGGTTATTATACATAAGAGCTGCACATTCATAGTTGATAGAATAAAAAAAGGTATTAAAGAATATGTAAATGCTTCTACTGAACTATGTCTAGATAGGCTAAGATTAAGGAGTATCCCGTTGATTTTTTGGAGGAAATTCAATAGTATGTACAACAAAATACTCGTGCTCTGTATACCGATCAGCAATTTATTGATACTGCTCCTTCTACTACTGGTTTTTAGGAGACCGTTTAGACTAGTATTAGTGGTGCCGCCAAGCTATACTCATTCAGTAGGCTTATCCACAAAGATCAAGATCCTGCTGTTGCGAAGTGTTCTGAACATACTAGTTGGCGCTGGTACAAGGGTAACTGTACTTTTCACCACCGTCTACGAAAAGACTCTTTTGGAGGGGTTATTGCCTAGAACAATGGCTATGTATCTACCAATATACTACATAGAAGAGGCAGGGCTGAAGGAAATATTAGAAAGCGATAAGCCGGTCATATACTTTATTGCTCACACCAAGGAAGACCTAATACTTATAGATAGATGTGCAAGAGAGCTACGTGAGCTAGGCGTTACCGCCAAGTTTATTGTTGGTCACTATATAGAGAAAGAGATCTGTCCGGATTACTATGGAATACTCTGCATTCATACAGATAAACCAGAAGAGAGCGTTAGAAACTCTACCTTAGTTATCTCTTTAACTCCTAGCAGCTGGTCAAACTATATAGTAGCTTTAGCACTAACTTATGGAAAACCAATAATAGCTACGCCACGACATGGAATAGCCCTACAGTACCATAGCACGGGGTTTGTGTTATCTATAAGCGAACATGAACGAGAAGAGCTAACCAGTTTCATACTTAGAGTAATTAATAGTATAAGCGAGTATAAGAAGAGAGGGCTCCAAGTAGATGTAGAGATCCCGGGGCATCAGTACAGTAGAGCTATACTCGGCAAGCTTTTCAGAAGATAGAAGCCGAAACCTATTGCCAATACCTCCTAATACTCATTACTTAGTTTTACAGCTAACCATGTTTCAATAAGAGTACTCTTGCTTAAACGGTAACGAAACCAAGTATTAAGTAGTAAAGGCATATCCTGTTTCTGAACAAATACTTTACAGAGTGGTGGTAAGGGTATGACGGAAATAGAGGTTAATGTAAGCGAGCTGATCAGTGGGATCGAGAACGCTATCGAACGGGGCGATTTTCAGAAAGCACGAGAGATCCTAGGTCGCATAGATCCAGCCGCATTAGTCGATGTGCTGAATACGCTAGATAGAGATGATCGAATACGTATTATACCGTACATTGATCTGCTGAAACTTGGAAGCTACATCAATAAGCTAAATGATGAAGTGATCAGAGACATTGAGAAACTCAAAGGAGTTAATGAGCTACTAGAACTCGTATACTGGCTTCCCATAGATGATGCCGTTGATCTGCTACAGAGGTTAAGTCCTCGTACCATAAATCGGTTGTTTAAGTTAATGAGTAGGCGTAAAGCACGTGAATTAGCAACTCTGCTCCGATACAATCCCGAAAGTATTGGAGGCATAATGACCACGCGTATCCCAGTATTTCACACGGGGTATAGAGTAGCCGATGTAATAGAAGAGTACGTAAGAGGCGTAAAAACAGGATTTTACGATAGACACTACTATATATACATAGTTGACTTTAACGGAAAACTAAAAGGATGGCTTGATGCAAAGACTCTCCTCGTACTAAATAGAGACAAGCTTATAGATGAAGTCATATCTAAGCCCCCAGTAGTTATATACCCAGAAATGGATAGAGAAGAGGCGGCCAAGTTAGCAGTGAAGTATGACTTAGTGGAACTACCTGTTGCTGATCGCGATGGGAAGCTTATAGGGGCTGTAACTATCGATGACATACTAGACGTAGCAGTTAGCGAGTACTCAGAGGATTTAATGAAGATAGGAGGTTTTCTCGAAATAGTTAGAACGAGCTATATAGGAACAAGCATATACTCGTTAGTTAAGAGGAGGGTGTTACCCATTCTATTCTTATACCTCATGAACTCTGTAACGGGGGCAGTTGTAGCTTCTTTTTCCAAAGTTATTGAAAAGATAGCCGTACTTGCAGCTTTTCTCCCTATGCTAGCAGATAATTCTGGCAATGTAGGATCACAGGCTTCAGCTTTAATTATTAGAGGATTAGCTCTAGGGGAGATAAAACCTAGGGATCTGCTGAAGGTTATGTATAAGGAGGTGGTAACATCGCTTCTCATGTCATTACTCCTTATACCAGTTGCTTTTACAATAGCTTTCTCCGTGTCCTATATAGCTACGGCAGAGTATAGAGTAGGCCTAGCAGTAGGATCGGCTGTAACAATAGCTTTATTTGTTTCAATGATAACTTCAGATGTTATCGGTGCTTTACTCCCAATTATTCTCGTTAAGGCAAAACTCGATCCAGCAACAGCATCTGCTCCCTTAATAACAACTATAAGTGATATAGTGACTGCTGTAACTTACTTTGTATCAGCATCTCTACTTGCAAGTATTTTTACTTGAAATGCTTTCAAAGGGTTATAGTAAAGAGCCTACAGCTATCTGCATGCTTTCTCATCACTATCATATATGTCTTTCTCGAAGATTTAGCATCTAGAGCTATAGTCACCACAATAGCTGCTGATCCTACATTAAATGATCTGTACCTAGGTGGAGCTGAGCACCCAACGTCTTTTAATCACCAAGCTACTATGTATGGCCTTAGTCTGTTAACTTCTTTATAAGCTCCTTTTTCCTGCACTAAAATAACCGACTAATAACTAATTGCAGGGTTCTTTTAACGGACCAAGGATGTTTATCAACCAAGCAGAGACCTCCTTCGGTTTTTGAGGGATAACCACTTAATAGATCTACACTAACATGAGCTTTCAAAGGACTACGTGGTTAATACTGAAACTCAAGATACATAATTATTGAGATACTGTAAATTAGATTATATTCTAGTTGGATGAAGATAACTATGTTATTTGATTAAACCTCCTTTAGCGCTTATGTATACTCTTAATGCATCATCTGTAACACTCTTGCTTGGTTTATTTCACAAGCTCCTAGCTAGCATGTGCTCGTTCGCTAGGAGGAAGCAATTCATACACTTCTGTTCTAATCACTTTCTCTAATACAAGCTATTCTTTCGTATGCTCCTTAATCCATCACTCTACTACCTCTATAGATTGCGTGTATTTTTGGTACAGTGGTCACTATATTTATAGCTCTAGGTAGCTAGTATTTACTACATAAAATTATTCAGAAGTATTCTCCAGGCTTTAGAGGAACCTACTATGAAGAAGCGTTTGCTTATAACCTTCTTGTCGCTTAGCCTAGTATCTCTATTCACTGATATGACTTATGAGGGGGCTAGATCTATTATCGGAGCATATCTCGAACTACTTGGTGCAACAGCTATAGTCGCCGGGTTCGTTGGTATAGGCGAGTTCATAGGTTATTTAATGCGTGGTGTTGGAGGGTTCGTAGCTGGTTTATCTAGGTCTAGCAAAGTATATTGGTCTCTAGTGTACATGGGTTATGCTGTAAACTTGTTTGCAATACCTCTCCTAGGACTAGTTAGTGATTGGAGAACAGCATTAGTGCTAGTACTGGTAGAACGTATCGGTAAAGGGCTGAGGACTCCGGCTAGAGATGTCATTTTAGCTGAAGTAACAGAGGGTACTGGTAGAGGGAAGGGCTTTGGCTTACATGAGTTATTAGATCAAATAGGTGCTATCGCCGGCCCGGGTATAGTACTGTACGTACTAACTAGATCGGGTATACGCACTGCATTTATAATACTAGCCCTTCCAGCTCTTGCAGCACTATTTTTCCTAGTAATTGCTTCAATGAGCTATCCACACATAAGATCCGTTGAAAAACAGGACAAAGAACTTGAAAAGGGCTATAGAGGCGGGCTCGGGAGGATCTTTTGGTTCTACATAGCATCTATTATACTGTTTTCACTAGGATTTATACACTGGAGTTTAGTAACATACCATGTAAGCTATATAGGACTTATTGAGACAGAGCTTATACCAACACTGTATATACTAGCTATGGCTGTAGATGCAGCAGTAGCTTTTCCGGCAGGGTATCTCTACGACAGAGTAGGTCCTGTATCAATGGCGTTTATGCCGGCAGCTGTCGCACTAGTTGTACCACTATTACTAACTAATAGCGTGAATCTAGTGCTCGCTTCATCAATACTGTGGGGTGTAGTTATGGGTATCTTCGAAACTAATATGAGGGTAATTGTAGCGGATATCGTTTCTCCAGAAAAAAGAGCCTATGCCTACGGACTGTACGGTGCACTATACGGTCTCTCATGGGGCCTTGGAAATGTGCTAATGGGCACATTATATACTTTAAGTAAACAGTACTTAATGACATACACTGTACTAATGGAGTCAACCGCATCAATTGTTATGGCTAGAGTTGTTTACGAAACATATAGAAAGCGCAATGTAACTAGTGATTGAGTACTAAGATTCTATTCAGGAATAATGGATACGCCTCTCAACGATTCAAAGGACTATACTACACGTATTTACATAGTATTTATACAATATAGGTTCAAATTACATACTTACATACATAGATTTCAACGTAAACTATATAGTCCCTGTTAGAAGGAAGCCGGTAGGACTTCTGAAATCAAAGGGTTCATCTATGTGGATGGAAGGGAGACTACTATGCTATTGATGCTCTTTTCCTGGTTCTTAATATTTTAATTACTTCTAGATGCCCTTCAGCGCTACTAGGTAAGCTGATGTTCCCTAAGACCTCCAAATTACTAAAAGTAACGAATTTATTAACAGCCTCAGGAATCGTTACTCTATGTTCTATAGTACTAGTCCTAGTCCCCTGTACGATATCCACGCTATTGGCCGAGATGTAATAGATGTATCTCTCTATACATCAGATTTAGTAT
>QMWW01000009.1 GCA_003661825.1 Thermoprotei archaeon | reverse complement strand
CCATCATAGTGAAGCTTGCTAGCTTCGCATTCCGCGGCCCCACGATAGTCGTATCTCCAACTGGTTGTCTAGAAGTAGCTACAACGATATTCCCGTTTACAAGCTGGACTCTACCATGGATTCACGTCGCATTCGAGAACGCTGCAGCTGTTGCTAGTGGTGTTGAAGCAGCGATTAAAGCGCTTAAGCGTAGCGGTAGACTGTCCTACGACCACATAGACGTAGTAGTGTTTGCTGGAGATGGAGGCACTTACGACATAGGCTTCCAGGCTCTAAGCGGTATGGCTGAGCGTGGGCACAACGTACTCTACATACTCTATGATAACGAAGCATACATGAACACTGGTATTCAGAGGAGCGGCGGCACTCCTAAGTATGCATGGACTACCACAAGCCCTGTAGGCTCAGCTATTCCCGGAAAACCCCAGCACAAGAAGCCTATCGCCGACATAATGGCGGCGCACAGAATACCGTATGTTGCAACAGCTACTCCAGCTCACTGGATAGACTTGATGAAAAAGGTGAGGAAAGGAATAGAGGCGGAAGGACCGGCATTTATACACGCATTTAGTAGCTGTAACCGTGGGTGGAGACACAACATAGACTTAGCCATAGAGATTTCTAGGAGAGCTGTTGACACCTGCTACTTCCCGCTAGGGGAGTGGACTCCCGAGAAAGGATATGTACTAACCGATAGAAGCCTTGCAATTGCCAGAAACCCGAAGCTTAAACAGCCCATAGAGAGGTTCGTGGAGTTACAGGGTAGATACCGCCACCTGCTAAAACCCGAGAACAGGCACTTGCTAAAAGAGCTCCAAGAACACGTAGATGCTGTATGGGAGGACTTACTAAACAGAGCTACTAATGTACCAAAGTAGAGTAATTTTAACCTTAAGCAAGTTTTCCTCAACCCTATACAAGCCTCCTCATTTATCCATGGGGGTAATTCTGTGAAGGAGTTTTTTGAGGAAATAAAACGCCTACTATGTAGACGTAATGCCCTAATAGCGTGTACGGGTAGCCCGCTTAGAATGGATGACCGTGCAGGACTAGTTCTCTACAGTAAACTAGCTGAGAGAGGATACCACGTAGTTGAGTGTGAGTATGGGTTAGAGAACTGCCTAATAGAAATAGTGGAGCAGAAACCCGAGGTTCTCCTAGTAGTAGATGCTGTGTATGGGGAAAAACTCAATCCCGGGGACATAGTACTGGTAGATGAGAATTCGCTGGAGGACACCGTATTCCCAGTATCAACTCACAGCATTCCGCTTAAGCAAGTAATAGACATGATTAAGAGCAGGGCTGGGGTGAAGCAGGTTTTTCTACTGGGTATTCGTGCTAAAAACTTAGGAATAGGAGACGAGATATCGGAGGAGGTGCTTTCTTCGATCAACTATTTGGCAGACCTAATCTCGAAGGCTATAGAAGAGTGTAGACGGCGCACTAGCTAAGTATCTTAGGTAGAACATATGGAGAGATCGCTAGAGCTTTGAGTAAGAGCTTGTAGTGCTTATCATAGTCTTGTATGCTGAGAAGGCTTAGCCTATAGATATGGTACACTACGTATGGTGGTATCCAGTAGCCTACTTTCTCAGCTGTAATAGTTGCTATGTACTCCGCTTTCACTCTTTTGAGCAAGCCGCGGTATAAAGCTAGGTAGGGTTCTAGATTACCGCTATTGATGCTTGAACCGAGTACCGGTGCTAGAATGGATATGGGCATTAATCCCCCTCCAGTATAGGGTTTAGTTATAGGTACAGAATCTCCTATAAATACTACTCGGTTGTGTATAACGGGTTTATCCATAGGTTTTGTTCGAGGTATAAGGCCTCCGAACGACTCGATTCTCGTGGTTAACTCCACTCTAGTCGTTCTAGCTATATACTCTACGATTTTATCAGGATGGATAGAGTACCTATGTGTAGCAAATCCTACTAGTACTAGGTCGTAGTCTATTGGTGCAAGCCACTGAAAGAAGTCCGGTGTCGCACTGTTAAATATTAAGTGTATAGTGTCATCGTCTAATCCGCTAGCTCTATAAACATGCTGTACCCCAACGAGGTGCTTCTCATATGTTCCACAGTACTTGGCTCTAAAAATGCTCCTAGCGCCATCGCAAGCTATGACATAGGAACCCTCCAGCTCTCCTCCGAGAGCCTTTACGTAGCCAGCCCTGCTACCAGGTTTTGCCTTTGTTTTAAAAACTACTCTATGCCCTATCCTCAGTACTCTATCAAGAAGCTTCTCCTCTAGCAGCGGCCTATTGATACGGTATACCATTGGGGTTTTGAACGCGAGGCGGTATCTACCTTTAGGCGTGTAGAAAACCAGTACTTTATAGGAGTTTTCCACTACACTCCATCCAGCGGTTTTTATAAGTCTTCTGGCGGTATCTAATCCCGTAAAACCTGCGCAGTGCTTAGGTTTACCTACTTCTCTGTGCTCCTCGAGAATAAGGACTTCGCGGTTTCTTATGAAAAGGCTCGTAAGCAGTCCTGCAGGCCCGGCTCCTACAACTATTACGGGTTTTCCATTCCCATACAAAAACTATTCCCATACATAGCTTCTACTGCTTATCCTCATACTATATCTTTTTGCACCCAACTCCTTAACTATAAATTTGTAAGCTAAAACGGGGTCTCCCCTAGCTCCGCAAGTATATACATCAACTGTAGCAAAGCTGTACTCGGGCCATGTGTGGATCGAAATATGGCTTTCTAAAACTATGCCTACAACGCTTACTCCAGGGCTTATCTTCCAGGCTTTAACATCTAGAAGCGTAAAGCCACCTACTTTTGCAGCTTCGCGGACTATCTCGATTAGTCTTTCTTCGTTGCTGAGAATCACTGGATCGCATTCATAGAGTTCGCCGTATACATGTTTACCAATAACTTTATATTCTTTGACACCCTGATCACTGTTTATATACACTAGCTCTTCCATATTCCCTCCCCCCTCTTGTAAGAATTCACCCCCGGGGGGAATTTAAAGGTTTCCCCCTCCCCATCTTCCTTCCAATACAAAGGGTATCCCCCCCGGGGATACTGTTTAGCGTTCTAAAACATAGTTTAGAAACAGAAGGTTTATAAAAAGCTGGTAGAGTAGCGGTTTTCTTCCCTACTTCGTAACAGCATAGATATACTTATCGATAAAGTACTAGATTAGTAGACAGATGTGGTGTTGGTGTCTTGAAGCTTTTCGGCACCGCTGGTATAAGGAAGAAGTATCCTGATGAGCTAAGTCCTCTTACATCGTACAGAATAGGGCTTGCTGTAGCTTCTTTAGGTCTTTCAAGTACAGCGTACGTAGTATATGATACGCGTACTACTAACCACTTGTTTACGTATAGCTTCTCCTCGGGACTTATGGCGGGAGGAGTAGACGTCTACGTAGTAGGGCTGGCTCCTACACCTGTAGCTGGTTATGCCGCTAGAAAGTACAAGGCTATAGGTGTATCTGTTACAGCTAGTCATAATCCTCCAGAGTACAATGGATTTAAGCTCTACGACCCAGAAGGCTACGAGTTTACAAGGGATCTAGAGGTAGCTGTTGAGGAAAGAGTGGTTAAACTACCCGAAGCTACTAGCTGGGATAGCGTTGGAAAGCTGTATCTAAGGAGCGATGTAGTTGATAGCTATGTCAAAGACATTATCGAATATTTAGAAAAGCCTAAACCTAGCTGGTCCCCTTACATAGTAGTAGATCTAGCCAATGGTGCTGCATATAATGTCACGCCCAAGGTTATGAGGGCTTTGGGAGCCGTACCCCTAACCATCAACGCTAATCCGGATGGATTCTTCCCGGTCAGACCTCCTGAGCCGCGTAAAGACTCTCTAGAGAAGTACCTAGATCTATATAGAGCGGTCAACCCGGCAGCCATATTTGCCCACGACGGCGACGCCGATCGCTTAGCCGTACTAGATCCTGTTGACGGCTTTATAAGACAGGATAGAATAATAGCTTTCTACGCCTACCTACTGCTAAGAGAAGGAGCAAGAGGTAGAGTAGTAGTATCCGTGGATACTGGGAACGTAGTGGACGATATTGTGGAGAGATTTGGAGGAGCAACTGTAGAGAGGTACGTTCTGGGTAAAACGCATGAACGCATAAAGGAGCTGGGACTAGAAAGCATAGTTTTAGCCGCTGAGCCCTGGAAGCTAATAGACCCTAGGTGGGGGCCTTGGGTAGATGGAGTTTGGCAAGTAGCTATTCTTACGAGAGAGATAGTGGCTAGAGGAAAACGTATAGCCAAGATCCTCGAAGAAGCGGGGATTCCTGATTATCCATGGGATCGTAGAAGCTATCTCATTGAGCCGCTGAGCATAAGGGATCGAGTATACGCCTCGATTGTAGAGGAGCTCAAAGGAGTCCTTGGAGAGCCTGTAGAGGTGCTTGATATCGATGGGTACAGGTACGAGTACAAGGATAGATCCTGGGTGCTAGTCCGCAAAAGCGGGACCGAGCCCAAGATAAGGATATACGCTGAAGCTCTACGTGAGGAGAGGCTTAGAGATATGGTTGATAAGCTTGAGTCTGTGCTCTACGAAAAGGTAAAGCTTCTCGGCGGAAGAGTGGTTGAGAGAACTATTGGTTAGAGTATTCCACGCTTTTTGAGGAAATCCCTAACTCTATCCCTGTTAGATAGCGTCGATTCATCTAGTTCTTCGAGTACTCTCCGCGCTTGTTCGCGAATAGATGGATTAAGGTCTTTAAGAGCCTCCTCTATCAGCTCTCTCTTCTTAGGGTACCTAGACGGTCTGTATACAGACATATACCCACCAGGTACTTACTCTGTATTCACCGGAGTATAAGCGTATTCCTGTGCAGAACGTATATTGTTAATAAGGAGAGTTCACCCATATCATAAATGGTGTCCCCTCTTTGACATTATATATTCTCGTAAAGAGCAACCGCGTAGTAGGGGTTTATGAGGACTTCGGCGAAGCCGTTAAGGCTATTGCTGAGTCCGGTGGAGGCGAGATTTACAAGGCGGAGCTGATAGCTAAGCTTACCGAAGAAGAAGCTCAAAGCCTTAGAGACCTAATGGTCTCACTACCTATTGAGCCCGTTGAAGCCCCTATCTCTAAGAAGAGAAGGACAGATAAGGTACTTGTAGTTGATAGAGACATAGATGAGGGTATTGCAAAAGAAATAGCTAGTAAGCACCCCGACCTATTGGTCTACAAGCTCGTTGAACCTGGACGGGGGAAAGTAGCTAGTAACAACATGATCTACGAATCGGTCGAGAGCAATATTGATACCTCGCGTATCCTCGAAGACCTAGCTCGTCGTAGCACTACAGTATACTTCATTACAGGAGACAAGAAAGTATACACCCATGCATCAGCGATACGGGGTATTAGAGCATACTACGTTAACCCGACTAGATATAGCAGTAGAAGCGAGCTCGTCAACGCTATTCTCGAGCACATAACCTAGCCTGCTTTCCCAGCGTAGTGGGAAACCTTTTTATTCTACGAAAACGAAGTACTTAGTGCTCTCTCTAGACAGAGATCTCCTAGCGGGGATGCCTAGAGATTGGCGGAGGAGTATCTCAAGACTAGGCGTTTTGTAGCTGAAGTCATAGACATTGACATTGGTAGAAACTTTGTTGTAATGAACGAGAAAGATGCGCAAGAGCTGGGTTTAGGGCCTAACCATAGAGTTAAGCTGATGCGTGGAGATCGTAGCGTTGCGGCAGTAGTAGCTACTTCTAAGACTTTAGTCCCGCCTGGCAGAATAGCTATTTCACGCGATATAGCCTTTAACCTAAAGATCTCTGGAGGCGACGAGGTAGGTATTAGGCCTCTTCCACTAATATCTGGGTTACTCGCTCTTCGTAAGAGAATGAGAGGAGAAAGGCTTACACAGGAAGAAATGTACGGTATTATAAGAGATGTCGTTAGCGGAGCCTTTGGTGAAGCAGAAATAGCTTCTTTCCTCGTAAGCCAGCTGTTCTACGAGCTAAGCGAAGACGAGCTCTACAGCCTAATAAAAGCAATGGTTGATACTGGTAGTAAAATAGACTTTGAGGAAACTATATACGATGAACACAGCATCGGGGGAGTACCTGGTAACGGTAAAGTAGCTCTTCTAGCCGTACCTACGATATCTGCAGCAGGTCTCCTAATACCTAAAACTAGTAGTAGGGCTATAACTAGCCCAGCTGGTACAGCCGATATAATGGAAGTCCTAGCACGCGTAGACTTCACAGCCGAGGAGCTTAAAGAGATAGCTAAAAAAGCGAGGGCAACGCTAGCTTGGGGAGGTAGGCTGAACTTAGCACCAGCCGACGACATATTCGTTAACATAGAGAGAAGGCTTGGAATAGATCCATGGCATCAAATGGTGGCTAGCATCTTAGCGAAGAAAGTAGCTATGGGTGTAGATAACCTCGTCATAGACATACCCGTTGGTAGAAAAGCTAAGGTGAAGAGCATGGAAGAAGCGGATCAGCTAGCCGGCCTATTCATCAGGCAGGCCGCTAGGCTCGGCATGAGGGTAAAAGTAGCTGTAACATTTGGTGGCCAGCCTATTGGAGCTACGGCTGGGCCAGCGCTAGAAGCGAGAGAAGCTCTAGAGACCATGATCAAGAGGAAGGGGCGTAAAAGCCTAGTAGATAAAGCTCTGTTTATAGCTGGACTAGTTCTAGAGCTTAGCGGAAAAGTGCCACCGGGTAGAGGGTATGAAGTAGCGAAGGAGATATTTACGAGCGGTAAAACCTACGAAAAGTTCAAGCAGATCGTTGAGGCACAGGGCGGTAACCCCGAGGTTAAGCCCGACGATATAGAGCTCGGCAGGCATACAACCACCATAGAGTCTCCGCTAGAAGGAGCCGTAACCTATATAGACAACGTAGTTGTAACGATGATAGCTAGAGCAGCTGGAGCTCCCTTCGATAAAGGAGCTGGAGTACTACTTCATGCTAAAGTAGGTCATAGAGTGGATAAGGGGGATCCGCTGATGACGATATACAGCGATAGCGCTGCTAGACTAGAGGAAGCACTAAATATTGCCAGTAAGTATCCAGCGCTTATAGTTGAGGGGATGCTTCTCAAAGTACTGCCGTAGCGAGTTAGAGGAGACACTAATCCTTAATAGTTAACCCACTATTATCTCCAAAATAGGGTTTAAGCCGGCTGGTGTAGTAGCGTTGAGTACGCGTAGATATGACGTAGTAGTTATTGGAGCAGGGGTAGCTGGTCTAAACACTGCTTACGAGCTATCAAAACAAGGCTTTAAAGTAGCTCTAGTTGAGAGTAAACCTCGAGAACTGGTAGGAGAGAAAGCCTGTGGAGACGCTATAGGGCTTCACCACTTCGAGGAACTTGGGTGGGAGCCGCCGAGTAACGTTATAGACCACTACTACGAAGGAGTCAAGATCTACAGTCCTAGCGAAGAGCACTCAATAATAGTGCCAGGGAAAGGGATTAGCGTTAATAGAGTAGCTATGGGTCAGTGGATGCTTAAACGAGCTCTAGATGCTGGTGTAGAGCTATACGAGAAACACACAGCTGTTAGAGTTAATGTTAAGGATAGCTTAGCCGCCGCGGTTGAAGCCAGGGAAGCGGGTAGCCTGAAGCCCGTAGAGCTTAGAGCATCCGTATTTATTGATGCTAGCGGAGCTAAGCCTGCACTACGTACAAAGCTGCCTCCACAGTGGCCTATATCGGAGAAACCTTACACCACTGACTTCAACATAGCGTACCGTGAAGTAGTAGAGCTCGATGAACCGCTTGAACGCGATATAGAGTATGCTGTAATATACTTAGATGCAGATATAGCTCCTGGAGGGTACTGGTGGCTATTTCCTAAAAACAGTAGTGGAGAGATAGCTAACATAGGGCTAGGCGTTATATGGAGCAATAGGTACAATCCACGCCACAACTACGAGAAATACATACGCCACCGCTTCAAAGGAAAAGTACAGCACCGAGGAGGAGGACTAGTACCTACTAGAAGGCCTCTACCTTCTCTCGTATGGAGGAACGTAGTGGTGATAGGTGATGCTGCTTATACAGTCAACCCTATACATGGAGGTGGCATAGGTTCTTCCCTCCTAGCTTCGCATATAGCTTCAATAGAGATATCTAGAGCTCTCGAAGAAGAAGAGCGTGTAGACGAGGAAAGCCTATGGGAGATTAACAAGAGGTACATGCTTGCCTATGGAGCTAAGCAGGCTGGACTAGACGTGCTCAGGATGTTCTTGCAGAAGCTAGCTAGTAGGGATTTCGAGTGGATAATAAGGAACAGGATAGTGAGTGGAAGAGAGGTATACGAGCTGGGCCAAAAAGCCAGCTTAGCAGAGGCTGTGGTATCGAGTATATCTAGGCTAATAAGGCTTCTAGGTAAACCCTCGCTCCTAAATCAGTTGAGAACTGTGAAGAAGTACATGGATAGAGCTATTGCGCTACACAGAGAAGAGTATCCAGATAAACCCGGTAAACTACGCGAATGGATGAACAGAGTAGAGAGACTATACGATGAGTATAGAAGCATAATAGGCTATAACCCTGGAGAGAGAGTTAAATGGTAAAAGTAGCTGGTCTAGATCTCTCCGCCTCCACAAGGAGGTATACGGGCCTCGCTGTAATCGATGATAACACCCTACTTTTTATCGGTAGAGTGAAGTACGATCAGGAGATACTGGATACAGTCACAAGCTACAAACCCCGTATCGTAGCCATAGATTCCCCCCTCTCTCATGCAGAGGGGTTTCGAGAAGTAGACCTCGTTATGAAGAGAAGAGGGTTTCCAGTATTACCGCCTGGATGGCGTAGTATGAGAATGCTTGTAGATAGAGCTCTTAAGCTTAAGAGCCTATTCGAAGAGCAAGGCCTACTAGTAGTAGAGACCCATCCGAGAAGCGCTCTTAAATCAAGTGGTTGTAGAGACTATGATGAGCTCTTAAATGCACACGGCATAAAGGTCGGTTACTCGCTGAGTAGAGACGAATATGACGCTATAGTTGCCGCCCTCGTAGCTAGGTACTACTCCGAGGATAGGGCTCTAAAGATAGAAGCGAGCGATGGTGTAATATACCTGCTGCCACGCATATGTGTGTAGCAGTCCTAATGCGATCTAGTCGTTCTCTCCACCTCCGTTATGAGATCGGCTTTATCCAGTATCACCTTTGCAATATATTCTACAACAGCTCTCTTGTTAATCACTTGTTTAAGCCTAGTAGATAGAGGTATGTGTACTTTGGCACCTGAAGCTCTTGCGTGGCCTCCGCCGCCGAGAGCTACTGCTAGTTCTCTCACATTGTACTTCTTGCTACGCAAGCTTATCTTGCCATCAAGCGATGTAATAGCAACTACGTCTACTCCGTACCTAGCCATAATATATGAAGCTAGGAAGCTGTTCTCAACCGTATCGTGCTGCAAGACTACCGCTAGCTTTAGCCCATCGGCTTCTCTTATAGATATGTATTCATCAACCGATCGATACCCTGCTAACTCTTTTTCAAAGCGCTCAACGACTCTTTCTGCGAATTCGCGGCACCAAGCTGTACCGCTCGATAGTTTCTCGAACACGAAGTTTCTCCAAGAGCTCTCATCGTGTCTTCTCACAACTCTTATGTACCAGGGTCCTTTCCAGTGATCAAACCTAAACAAGTCACCGCTACATACTCCTCTTACAAGCTCTTCTATGAATTCTTGGTTTACCTCTTCTCTCTCCTTTGGCGCATATAGTGCTACGACGCCGGTAGCACATGTAGTTCTATCAATGTATATCCTTGAACCGCTCTTTTTCAGCTTGGCGATCCAGTCATCGTTCCATATATGGTGGTCGTACCACTCAACGCTAATCCCTTTGCTTGTGAGGAGAGCTACTGTTTCAGCTACTGCCTCAACGACGTTGTTGTTCAAGCCGAGATCGGTGAATACTATTCGGTGTAGACCTGTTATGCTCCGTAGTTTTCTGAGAGCTCTATCTAATAGGTATGGCTCAGTATACAGTACCTTAACTGGCTTAGCACCTACTAGGTAGGAGTAGAGCGCTGCTGCAGCAACTCCGTCTATATCGGTATGCGTAACTACCAAGTACTTCACGACACTGCACCAAGCGCTTGAGATAGCTATACTATTAGCTAAACAATGGTTAAAACCATAACTTAAGCCTATAGCCCAGCGGGAGTATCTCTCCCCGTAGCACTCTAGTATCTAGCCCAGGTGTATCACGGAATCGAAGATATGTAACTATGGCCTAGGAGTAGAAGTCGGTTACGGGATAAACCTATTAAAGAATAAAATCAGAATACTGTATACCTGTGCGTAATGACGGCTTTTTTTAGCTATAGGTCTTTTAGCTGGAGGTTTCAGGAGTTTTGAGCGATAGTGATGAGAAAGAGCTAGAGGAGCTAATGGCGTCTCTCCCAATAGACCTGGATAAAGCTGATCTACTGGGCGATATTACTTTTGAAGCCCAGCTTTTAATTAGGAGTAGGTTCTTAGGAAGCATTACCGTTAGGTACGAAGATTTTAAGCGAATACACGAGTACAGTGATGGAAAAGAGGTTCTACTCACAGCAGAGCTAGAGGGTAAGAGATTTGTCGTATATATGAGCAATGGAGTCATAGTTTCTGTAGCTATGTCCGACCTAGAGAAGGGCGAGAGAATAGCTGGTTTAAAGCCTTTGGAGAATTTAATCAAGATCTCGCGCGAAAAACCTATACAGTTTAAGCTTTTCGAGGTAGTTCCGGGGGAAGAGGAGAAAAAACCACCTACAACCGAGGCTGCAGTAGAGGAAGCTGTTGTAGAGGAGGAGCGGGAAGGCGTTGAGTTGGAGAAGAAGCTAGAGGAGTTTAGAAATAGAGTCCGCAAGATCATCGAAGATACAGCTCCTGCTTATGGGTGCCAAGTTGTTGAAACGAGAGTTAACGTTGCAGAGGACAAAGTATATGTAGAGGTGCTAGTTAGGAAGAAAGGACTGTTCAGTAGGTGTAAGTCTGGCGAGTTAAAGGATCTCCTCGAGAGCGATCTCAAGCTGGTAGCCGCTATGCATGACCTATACATACCGGTAAGTGTTGAGATAAAGTCTACGTAGCTGGGAGAGAGCTTGTCGAAGACTACATGGTTAGCTCTATCTCTTGCCTTTCTCCTAGCCCTCCTAGTCATAGTAGCGCTTTACATTCATTTCACTCGACAGGAAGGGTATAGAGAGCTTTATCCAAGCAAAGTCGAGGAGTTGATAAGAGAGGCTAAGGCTAGCCTAGTGGTTAGTGTAGAGGGGTTCAGCAATGGAAGCGCTATACCCTCAAAGTATACGTGCGACGGCCCAGATCTCTCACCAGAAGTACGTATTAGCAACATACCCGATAACGCTAAATCAATAGCCCTACTGGTATACGACCCCGATACACCAAGCGGTGTGTTCTACCACTGGCTCATCTACAATATTGCATCTAGAGGACGGGATATCACTATATCAGGAGGCCAGCCTAGAAAGGTGAGGGTAGAGTTAGGACTACAGGGAATAAATGATTTTGGAGAACCAGGCTACAGAGGTCCTTGCCCGCCTCCCTCGCACGGTAAGCACCGCTACGTATTCCTAGCTCTAGCTCTAGACTCCGAGGTACATCTAGAGGGAGAGGATATACCCAGTATTCTAGCCTATATGAAAGGCCACGTTATAGCGTATGGCGTGTACGTAGGGTTATACGAGAGATAGTTTTTCTTAGAGGAAGAAATCTATTTAATACGGAAGCTAATAGCTCGTTCCACGCACACCTCTGGAGAGGGCGGAAACGATGTCTCAGCCCCCAGCGGGTTTCAAAGAGCTCGAATCTAGATGTACTGGTAACTCTATATGCATGGTAGAAGCTTTCAAGCACTATGTAGACCAGGGTGTGGAGTTCAGCGGTACAGACGTTAAGCGGGTTTCCTCGCTACTGGGAGAAGCGACTAAGAAGATAGAGGTATTCAGCGATAAGTACCTCCATGTATTCATGAAGTACGTTCAGAGGAACTGTGTAGAGGTAGGAGAAGGCGAGATCTGTATATACTCGTGGAAGCCTGGAACCCGTGTCCGCTATTTCCCGGTAAGCTTAGATGCCACGGGAACTATACTCTACTTCCGCGGAGGAAACATCAGCGTCTTAGCATATCCTACACATAGAGCTTACGATATAAGTGGTCACAAGGTAAAAGTTCCCGACCCAAGCATAGCCCCGGTGTCCGAGGTCACTAAGAGAGTTGATGGATACCAGATAACCCTCTACTACAACCCTATACTGAAGAAGTGGATACCTGCAACTAGGTACGTGCTGCACAACATGGTATATGTACGCAGGAGGCTCGAAGTACACGAGTTCGAGGAAATCGTGAATCCATACGTATCTATCGCGCACAGCATAGCCGAGGAGAGGGGACTATACGATAAGCTAAAAGGATACGAGGGATGGACTTTTACATTCATCCTTGAAGCGCCGGAACCAGCGATTACTAGACCGAGTATAGAGCTCTTCGACCCCACTAGCTTCAAGCTCTACCTGCTTAATGCACGTAAACCCAACGGAGAGCTACTAACCGTAGGTGAGTCCTCTAAGCTGCTAGACTGGCCTACAGTCCCTGTTGAGGAGGTCCATATATCCTCGCGTCACGACCTAGATAGGCTCATTGACGAGTGGAGCGTAGATCTAAGCACTAGGTCTAGGTTCGTGAGGTATGCCGTAGATGAACCCTATAGACCCTATACGCTAGAAGTTCCATCTAAACTGTACGGCGAAGCTATGTCGGTAAAGTACATGTCTAATCCTAAGTCGATAGTTATACTGGCATCACACGGCTTCGGCGAAGAAGCGGTAAAACTACTCACAGACTTTGGGGACATTAAGGATGTTGGGAAGGAGATCGTAGAGTACTACGAGAAGATCCAGGAAATGCTCCCTAAAGCCGTAGATGCAGAGTGGTTTCTAAGCGTTTTGAAGGAGCATGGAGTGGATAAGCCGCTTAGAGGAGAGCTCGAGAAAGCTAGGAGAACGGGAACCACGGCCCGCCTAGCTAGAAAGCTCGCTTCTATCCTGGCCGGCGATAACCTGTATGAAGGAAGGGATCGGCTGAGAAAGTTTGTTGAATCGCTGGATAGGCTACTTAGAGAGAAAACGTAGGGCTATTTTAGCGGGCTATATCGTGTCTAGTGTCTACATGATATTAGCAGAGCATACTATGTAGTAGCTAGTCTGCTCTAAGCCTGATCTTTGCTATACCATGGTCTCTTGTATGGGTTATGACTGTGTACTCGTTTCCAGGCTTTACTGCTTCTGTGTAGTTACCTAGGTCTAGTGCTATATACCCCACTCCGCCTATATCCAAGCCTATTACCTGCTGATCCCTATCGATCCATATACCATTACCGCTCAGAGATGCAACGTCTTTAACATAGAGCTCTACTCTACCTAGCTCAAGAATCTCGAACTTAGTAAAAGCTATGCCTACGCTACCATCGTTCTCTACGTGTAAAACTAGTGCTCCAGCCTTAGTACATATATGGCTGTCAGGGAGCAGTGCTAGCACAGCTGTAGACTCCTTCGTAGAGAGCTCTACGGTAAATGCTATTAAGAGAGACGCTACTACTAGAACAAACACTATTCCTAGAGCCGTGTAGGCTGAGGGCAAACCCCGCACCCCAGACTACACCGCTCAACTAAGTATATAGTAGTTATAAGCCTTGTTTAATTTATCCCTTACTAGTAGTTCAACGATTAGAAGAGAACTAGTACTGCATTAGCTCGTGGGTCACAGCGTTCACTCTTGATAAACACGTTTAGCTAGTACTCGTAAACAGTACAGCTTCCCATGCAAAACGGTTACGTTATAAGGCTTAGTTATTAGCTATAGGTAAATAGAGGCCTAGGTATCGGGAAAGCTGTTGAGTAGGCTGAGCATAGATCCTAGGATGTGTAGCGTCTGTCGCGGGAGGAATTGGTGTGGGCTTAGCTACTGTCCTCTCATAGCTCGTAGAGTAGCTAGGCTAAGACTGAGTAGTATAAGGGACACGAGAGAGGTTTTCGGCTCTAGTCCTCCATCTGTATTCGTTGGCCGCTATGGATACCCCTATGTTAGCATAGGACCTTCAACCCCTCCCGAGACGGGCGATACTAGCATATACGATCTCCCCGAGAAGTGGATCGGGGTAAAGCTCGAGGATATACTGAAGTTTAGATGGAGCTTGGTAACAGGCTCTACCAAGCTATATGTACGCGATACTAAGAGCGCGGTTGTAGAGAAGCTACACGAGCTAGTGCTATCCGCTAAACCGGTGGATGTAGAGGTTAGACTGGAGAAGCCGGTGAAGCCCCGGATTCTGCTAAGCGAATTCGAACCTCCACAGGGACCGCGTGCTCCTCTGAAAGACTTCAGGGTTGTCGGCAACCCCGCTATACCGAGAGTAGTTGACCGCGTATACGGGGATCCGTACATCAAAGCATCAGAAGCTATACTACTGCTCTATAGAAGCGGAGTACCCGTATCCTATATTCAGAAAGTATTTAGTGTTGGTGCGCTAGGCCGCGGTGAGACTCGGAGGCTTGTTCCAACTCGATGGAGTATTACCGCAGTAGATTCTACCATATCAGAGGCTCTATTGAGCGAAGTTAAGGGGTTTCCAGAGATAAGTAGTATAGAAGTATACGTTAGAAGATACTACGATAACCTATTCATAGCAGTACTAGTACCGGGTAAGTGGAGCTATGAGTGGATGGAGGCTTGGTGGCCCGGGTCGACGTGGAACCCTAGCGATAGAGACGTAGTTGTTGAAGGAGACTATGAAGGCTATAGAGGAAGAACCACATACCCCGAAATAGGTGGGTGTTACTATGCGACAAGGCTAGCCATTGCTGAACACCTCCACGCCAGAAGAAGGCAGGCAGTAGCAATTGTACTTCGAGAGATCTATCCTGGATTCAATCTACCTATAGGTGTGTGGTTTGTCAGAGAGAATATTAGGGCTATGCTAAGAAAGGGTCCCGTGCTAGTTACTAGTGACTTCAAAGAGGTACTCGAACTACTTAATAGAGAGACTAGGCTCGGCGCGAAGAAGTGGGTAGCTAGCAGTAAGCTCTTTAAGCTCCTCCTATTCTCTAGGAGGATCAGCGAGTTCTTCGGGAGAAAAGGGTTTGATTAGGAAATTTAGGATTATAATGACTAGGGTTTCACGCGCTCTTACGCGGAGCGGTCTACCTGATATAGACTACGCTCTAAATCCATACATGGGGTGCTCGCACGGCTGCATATACTGCTATGCCCGCCTCTACACAAGGAACAAAGAGATTAGCGAAAACTGGGGTATGGTTGTAGCCGTTAAGGAGAACATAGTTGACCTAGTTAAGCGCGAAGCCCGCTTTACCCCAAAAGGCGTAGTTGGAGTATCCACCATAACTGATCCATATCAGCCAGTAGAAGCTATCTACAAGCTTACGCGTCGTTCAATCGAGATCCTATTAGAGCACGGCTTTCACGTAAGCCTACAGACAAAGAGCACGCTAATACTGAGAGATCTCGATCTACTGCTAAGACATAGAGATAGAGTTGACGTCGGCTTCACTATAACAACCCTAAATACCAGGATTTCTTCGTTTATAGAGCCTTCTTCGCCTCCTCCACCCGCTAGGGTTGAAGCGCTGAAGAGGATTGCCGAGAAGGGTATTGAGACCTGGATCTTCTACGGCCCCGTAATACCGGGGCTTAACAGCGATGTAGAGACGATAGAAAGAATACTGCAGATCGCGTATACTACTGGAAGCAAAGTACTGGTAGACCCTCTACGCGTAAAGTACTTCATGCTAGAACATGTACATCCTCTTTACAGATACGCTCTAGCTACTAGAGCTTTTGACTGGGACTTATTCTATAAGAGGGTATTCGAGCTATGTAGAGAGAAGGGAGTAGAGTGTATCAAGGGGTTTGCAGAGCCGTCGAGTCCTCCCACGCTTGATAGATACATGAAGACCTAGGTAGCAGTCTTGACTGCTGTATCTCCATAAATAGGTTTATAAGTAATATGACTTAGTAGAGTGTGGGGTTGAGAGGCTCTAGGATTGGGTGTTGGAGAGAGCTACAAGCTTAACATAGTATTCGTATCGCGCTATCCTCCAATGCACTGTGGAGTAGCCGAGTACACTAGACACTTAATCTCAGCAATGCACTCTATTGCCTCGTGGAACAAGTTCGCAGTACTAACCTCTACGGTTGAAGGAAATAAATCCTGGTACGACGAGGTACTAGATGTTAAGGTTATCCCAGCATTCAGCGAACAGGATCGATCGTATAGAAAGCTACTAGACGAACTAGGCTATATGGATAGAACCGACATACTACACGTTGAACACGAATACGGGATATTTGGCGAGAGCTTAAAGTTAGTAGAAGCCGTAAAAACAGCCCGCGAGGAAAAACTCGTAAGGAAAGCCGTAATAACAATGCATACTGTAACACACCCTAGTTCAGGGGACAAACGTGGAGTATTCCAGATGCACCTAAACGAGTTTGATGCAGTAGTAGTACATAGTATTCTTCAAGAGTTTGAGCTACAGTGCCAAGGCGTTGATCCCAGGAAAATCTACAGAATACCGCACGGTACTCTAATAAACCCCTACTTGGAGTTCCCGCGTCAAGTACTAGCTGAAAGCCTTGGAATAGCCACTGAGTCTCTCAAAGGAGCCGTCATCGCTATACCAGGGTTCTTAAGACCGGATAAAGGCATCGATATACTGTTTAGTGCTCTAAGCTATCTAAAGGGTATTGATAAAACAGTACTAGTAGCTGGTGAACCGAGGGATCAAAGAATAGTTGAGTTAATAGAAGAGCTCAGAGAAGAGCATAACATAATACTGATGGATCGCTACCTCTCCAGCGACGAGATCCTTAGAGTCATAGGACTAGCCGATATACTCGTCCTCCCTTACAGAGATAAACCGGGTACATACTCTGTAAGCGGTATACTCCATTTATCAATGGGAGGATTAAAACCCATAATAGGGTCTAGAACTCCTAGACTGGTAGAGCTATATCAGTATGTTCCTAGACTGACCGTGCCTCCGGGGGACTGCGTCGAGCTAGCTAAGAGGATAAAATGGGTAATCAACAACTACGACTACGCTGTACCCTATATG
>QMWW01000008.1 GCA_003661825.1 Thermoprotei archaeon | reverse complement strand
GGGGAAGAGGGTGGGAACGGGGAGAATTCTCCTCAAAAGGTACAGGTTGAAGTACCTAAAGAGGTTCTCGAGAGGATCGACTCGCTTGAAGCAGAAATTGATAAGATGAAGAAATACGTTAAGCTAAGCATCGATAGCATTAAGGCTACGCTCATAGACCTTCGCTCGGCTATGGCGGAGCTAAGTAATCCGTTCAATATCCTTAGGAAGTACGCCGATATATTCTTTGGCAGCGAAGAAGAGAAGATGGAACAAAGTGGTAAAGAGCCCGAGAAGACAGAGCAACAAACACAGCCTGTATCGCCACAGATAATACCCATCGTTGTTCCGAGCCCTGTACCAGTACAGGGTAATAGCTATCAGCAGGGCCAAGTGTCGGGTATGACCCAGAATAGCACTAGTACTGCTGTGACACAAACAGCTAGTTCTGGCCAAGAAGGAATAGGAGAAAGTACTGGTACTACCCGAAAACAAGAGATAATACATGGGGATTCGAAGAAGATGAGCATTGACGTATACGAGAAACTCGTAGACTGGGCAAACAACGTACTGAATAGAATAGGCCAGGATAAGTTCAGCAAGCTAATCGACTATTACACCGATATAGGCCTTATAGAGGAGGATATGGGTAATGCTTTAAAGAAGATAGTAGAAATAGTGAATGAACTTAGATCGGCGAACATAGATCCAAAGGAGCAGGTAGAGCTTCTGAGAGAGCTATTATCGGGTGTAAACGGTTCCAAGCCTAGTACCGCTAGTACCGAAAGAGAGGAAGAAAAGGAGGAAAAAGAATCCTCCTCCGTGGTGGAGGAGGTTAAAGAGGAGGCCGGGACGCCTTCTCCCAGCGAAGCAGCTAAGGAGCTACTCGACATAATCGGCGAAGGAGGTGATAACTAATGGGTTTCGGCGCCGTTGCCGCTAGCGTTATCATGATCTTAGCAACCATGTTCGTAGTAATGGTTGTCACATACAATGCCTTCGCCTGGTTTGACTACATGACTAAAGTAGCTGAGTATACAGCTGTTGATGCGGCTATACGCGTGAACGTTGTCTTAAAGATAGTCTCAGCTAGGTACTCATCGATGAATAACACCATAGCGTTCAATATGACTAATGAGGGAACGGATTCCATAATAATAGGGGATAAGTCGGACGTAGTACTCGACTACATGGATACGGGCGGTGTACGTCGACTAGAGCTTCTCGAATACAGTAGATGGTACCCTGTTAGGTTGTACATCGGGAACTACACTATAGAGGTATCTAACGCTTCCTATGTTGAAATACCTCCGGGTACTACGTGTGAGATAGTTGTGTCTCCAACATATACTCTTGATCCAAGCTACCCAGTTATACTCGTATTCGCTACGCCTAGTGGTGTAAAGTCTAGATACGTGTTCACCCCATGAACCGGGGTGGTAGAATGAGTAGAGAGGAGCTGGAGTTTGAGGACACTGAGATAGAGGAGCTAGAAGAAGAGGGGAGTAGTCTAGAGGGTTACCTCATATCAACTGGTAATGAAGAGCTTGACATGAGGCTTGGCGGTGGAATACCTGTTCCTAACCTACTGACGATCGAGGGCGATCACGGTACAGGTAAGAGCCTCCTAGCACAGCAGATAACGTATGGTGCGGCTAAGTCGGGGAAGCGTATAGTATATATTACGACTGAGGCCGGGATTAAGGAAATGGTTATCCAGACAAAAAAGCTCAGCCTAGACTTCACCGATGAGTTCTTGAAAGGCCAGATAACGATCCTACCGATCCACATGGAGGGCGTTAGATGGGCTAAAAGAGTTGCAAAAGAGCTACTCCACGTACTGGGTAACTACATGGCTTACACTAAGGAAAGCTACGACCTGATAGTCATAGACTCTTTCAGCGTACTAGCTGTTTACGCTGATGCAAGCGTTGTATTAGACTTCCTGACAAGGGCTAGAACCATGGTTAGAGAGGGGAAGCTAATAATTCTAACGATCCATCCAAACGTTCTCCCGAACGAGATAATGATCAGAATTAGAGCTATAAGCGATAGCTATATAAAGCTAGACTTCGCCATAATTGGTGGAAAGTTGCTCAAGGTTATGAAGGTAATCAAGCTGAGGGGAGCGAGTGGACCAGTTGATTCAACCATAGCTTTCGACGTAGACCCCGCGTTCGGCATCAAAGTAGTACCTCTAGCCCTAGCTAAAGCTTAGCTAGAGGTGGTAAGAAAGCTTGCCTACTATTATACAGCCTGTCCGCACAGGTCTTCGGAGAAGACCTCCAGCGGGCTACCAGGAGCTAGTAGCAGAGATGCAGAAAGTACCGTATCTAGCAGAGTATGTAGACGGAATAGCCCCTCGGGTTGGAGTGCCAGATTATTACACGAAAGGATTGCCAAGTGAACTGAAGAAAGCATCTAGGGTAAACGTTATCTACCCTGTGGGAAACGGTATCTACATACACGTCTATATGCCTCCAGAGGGGACAGAATCAGGCTATAGAAAGTATGTGGTGATCGAGCCGCCTAAGCCTCCAACAATACTCTTTGACCTAGTAGAGGAGAAGATAGCCGAGCTCATAACCGAGAAGGATATTATCAGGTCTTCGGAAGAGAAGCAACAGATGCTTATTAGGTTCCTAGATACTGTAGTCTCGATCGTAGGCTCGCCAGTTAATTACAACTCTCTCTTGAGAAGAAGAAAGAACAACTTAAAGAAGATACCAGTGTATAGGCCAGACTACGAGAGACTCAAGTACTACTTGATACGGGATAAAGTAGGTTTGGGAATTCTCGAACCCTTTCTCAGAGACCCATACATCGAGGATATAAGCTGTGATGGCGTAGGTTACGTGTTTATAGTGCATAAAGTATTTGGTCCTCTTGAAACCAGTATTAAGTTCGAAACCAGAGAAGAATTAGACAGGTTTGTCATAGAGCTAAGCGAGCGTATAGGTAAGCCTGTAAGCCACGCTAGACCCATTGTAGACTCTACTTTACCAGATGGTAGTCGTATAAACATAGTGTTCGGTAAAGACGTGAGTCTCCATGGAAGTAACTTCACGATCAGAAAGTTCTCGGAAAAACCCATATCGATAATACAGCTTATAAAATGGGGAACTCTCGATGAAAGAATAGCAGCATATCTCTGGATACTGCTACTAGAGGGCATGAGCGGGTGGATCTCTGGAGAGACGGCTTCGGGTAAAACTACAACGCTTAATGCTATCATAACGTTCATTAGGCCGAACGCTAAGATCGTTAGTATCGAGGACACTGCGGAAGTACAGGTTCCTCACAAGAACTGGGTGCGAGAGCTGACAAGGGATACCGGAAGCGTTGAAAGCAGTATAACGATGTTTGACTTGCTTAAGGCTGCTCTTAGGCAGAGGCCTAACTACATCATTGTTGGAGAGATACGTGGAGCAGAAGGCAATGTAGCGTTCCAAGCAATGCAGACAGGACACCCAGTACTCTCGACATTCCACGCCGGAAGCGTAGAGAGACTGATACAGCGTGTAACTTCACCGCCTATAAACGTTCCTAAGACGCAGCTCGATAACCTGAACTTTATCATTATACAGAGCGCTGTATACAAAGAAGGCATAATGCTTAGGAGAATGCTTAGCGTAAACGAGATACTGGGCTACGATGCAGAGGCAGACTCTATAATCTACATACCAGTATTCACATGGGATCCGGCTACTGATAGATTTTTCTTCAGGGGAAAGGGTGCAAGCTACCTGCTAGAGGAGAAGATAGCGACTATGAGAGGTATTCCAAGGAGAGAGCTAAAACTGATCTATGAAGAGCTAGAACTTAGAGCCCAGATACTTAGAGAAATGATGAAGAGGAACATAGTGGACTATTATGACGTGTTCAGAATAATCGCGAGAATATACAATATTGTAGAAGAGACTTCCAGAGGCAAGAGTAAGGAGGAAACACAGGCAGCAATACTCGATGGACTCCAATACTCACTAAAACTACTTAGAAGAGGAGAACTCAGGTAGCTTCGAGGATCCTCCGAGAAGTATTTTAAGCTATACGCGTTCCCAGCAAAAGTTTTAGCGGGGGCCTTATCACTTGTTCTCTCCTAAGCCATCAGATCCGATGCTGTGCTCTCAAAATAGATACCACGTACATGGCAACAAGGCTACAGCGGTCTAGCGGTTTAAATAGTATCGTATAGGCCAGTATGAGTTAGGTGGTATTGTGGAAAAACACTGTACTTCGAAGATACTTGTATTCAGTGGTGATGGGTGATGGAGAAGTAGTGTATAAAGCAGGATCTATAACAAGCGAGGAGATCTCGGAGATGTAAAGTATAGCTTTGGGAATATCGGAAGAGGAGGTTTATAGGTTAAAGCGTGGTGCTAGAGAGATATTGTAAAGGTTGGTAGAGATCTGAGAGGTATACTATGGTATTAAGTTCTCCTTAAAGCAACTATACTTTGATTAATCTTTTGAGTAGCTACTATGGATTGTTCTACCTAGCCCCTGTAGTAGAGTATGATAAGCTCTATACTAGCCTTACCAGCTCCCTCCGCTCTCCACCAAAGCTCTACTCTAGCGCTGTAGTCTCCGCCTTTAATAGCCATTGGCTCGTCATAGCCTGGAATAACTACTTCTATCCTAATACACGGCATGTTTTGAGACACCATACATGGCATCTCTACTTCGTAGTACTCGGGTCCTGAGAGGACGAGTCTACCACTAATAGCTATCGAGAGATCCCTAGAAGCCCATGCTAGCGTTGGTTCAACCCGGATATGTCCATCAGCTGGTATGTGTAGAATACCTAGGTCAGCTACATAGGAGCCCTTGGTTCCAGAAACCTCGATTTCAACGCTGTACCTTGATAGAGACTTGCCATCGTGATCCATAACATTATCTACCCTACTCAAGTACCTATTGTAGAGTGTATAGCCAGTACTTAGGGCAGCAATTAGCAGTAGTACCAGGAATAGCATTGCGTGTTTAGCCTGTATCATGGGTATACAACTCGCTATGCTATGATAATGGTTTAGAGTACTCTACTAATAAACATTGAGAGATCCATACAGTTCTGTTTCCAGCTACGTAAAGCTATAACCACTGCTAGAGCTATATCAATGTTATCGGTGACGGTGGTGCCGAGGATACTGGGTATTCTCCCGCTATCTGCTTTTCGGGGTCCACGGGCTACTCGCGGCTTCGACTTGCTCCTATTTACTGATGAAGGCGTAGTACTTATAGGCTTATGTGAGTCTCCAAAAGGCTTCGGCGATATGACTATAGCTTTCCCAGAAAGCATTAGATGGCGCGACTTGTTCAGAGAACTCCCTGGATCCTCTAGGAGCTTCCGCGAATCGCTATATTCAGTAGTGGGGAGAGTTTTGACTAGAGAGGAGCTATCCGCTATATGTAGAAAGGTATTACTTGGACTTATTGGTAGATACTGTAGGTTCGTGTCCTATGGCGATGTGAAGAGCTTAGTAATAAGGCCTTTGGGGAGATCCGTAGAGGTAGTCGTAGAAACTACTGGGTGGAGGAAGTACAAGTACTACACACTGCCTGACGCCTACGCTGACCTATCGCCGGATGAAGCGCTGAACGAGGTTTTAAGACAAACAAGCAGGTTAAGCGTTAGAGTTGAGGTTAGGAAGAGCTAGGCTCTCATAGACTCCACTATAGCTATGACTGTCTGTGGAAGGTGCTGTGGACCGAGTGCTAGAGTTCTCACACCGTATCTTCTAAGCCTTCTAGCGAAGTCTAGCTCCATCTTCATTCTCTCAAAGGTTTTAACGCGATAAACAGCCTGCGCCCACCCCGTTAATCCCTTAATCTCATACGCCGTGGATACTGGTATGATAGCATAGACTACGTTGCCGAGAGCGCTTAGCTTTGTAGATATATCTACTAGTGCTTCAAGGTACCTAGCAGTACCCGCTGTGGTGAACATGAAGACTAAGTTCCTCTCACGTGGCAGTATCTCGGCTACCTTCTTTAGAGCTCTTTCTACCGCAAGGCTCCTTACATCGTCGTTTATCTCTCTGGTATCGAACTCTACGCTGGATAGACTTAGCAAAACCTTGTAGTAACCCTGTTTACCTCTAGCCATGGGGCCTGAAACACTAGCATAGTCTCTACCATAGACTACTATAGACATTAGGTCTCCGCGCCTTGCTAGGTAGCTAGCTATCGATGCGATAATTCTAGCCGAGTGCTCGAAAGGCGTTAGCCCGTATGCCCCGAAGAACATGGGCGGCGTAGCGTCTAGTACGAAGAGTATGCTTTGATAAGCTTCTCTCTCCATTTCACGAATAGCTAGCTTGCGCTTAGAGGCGTAGTGCTTCCAGTCTATCCTCTTTATCTCATCGCCTGGTCTATACTCTCTTATGCTGTGGAACTCTATACCAGACCCCGGCTCGCGGCTCCTAGTTATACCTGTAGAGCGTGTTTTAACGAACAGCTTCCTGATAACTACTTCCACAGGCTTAGGAGAGATTCTAACTTCAACTGGTTTCCCGAGCTCTAACTCGCTACTTCTATAGAGTCCCAGAGGGTCTCTCACAACAGCGACTACCGGCCCTATTAAGTGCTTCCCAGCCCTACTAGCGAATACTAAGCGGTACCCTATAGAGCCTTTAGGGGGAATTACTGCTACTCCTGCTCGGGAGCCTTCTGCGAGTCTTAGATGTGGAGAGTAAGCTACAGAAAGCTCTATCAAGGCTATCGGTACTATGGTGTCGTTGCTAATAGTGAATAATACCTCGAGCGGTTCTCCTTCAAGCCTACCTTTAACTACTGGCTCAACCCTTAAGCGAACAGCTGCTAGTGTAGCTATGCTTGCGTATCCACGCATAATCGCTATTAGTATTAGTAGCGCTATACCAGCGTATATCGCCGTAGTCCCAACGAGCAGTGCTATGACTATTATAGAGATCGCGAGGAGTAGCAGAGCAGTGGCTCTATTAGTAGCGACTACGTGCTTCGGTATATGCTCTTCCAGCCCCACTAGTACCCCCTCAGCACTATGTACTCTGCTCCCTTCTCGGCTTCAAGAGATGCACCGATCCTGTTTAGTACTTCTTCGCTTTCTCTGAGAAGCCTGGTAACAGTCCTATTCCACGAAAGCACTAGTGGAAGTATCTTGTGGCCTAGGACCTTCTCCTTCAGCCTATTCATCTCTACGAAGTACCTAGTTGCGCGTTCGTAGCCTATATAGCTAGCTAGAACCCTGACTAGTCTTGAGTCATCTAATCCGTATCCCACTGTGTTCCGGAACACTACGTCCACGATCTCGTATAGCTTTAGGAAGTCGTTTCTATCAAGCTTGTACTTACCGGTCATAATGGCTTTCCTTATATTGCCTGTCACGAAAACCTCTACTTCTTCCTGCTCGCGCAGCCTCGCATCGGGGATTCTCGGTAGCCTCTCCCTGATGAAGCGGTAACTCATAGCTATCGCTAGGAGGGCTAGTATGGATGCTGAAACCCTGTTAGCTAGAGCTAGCTCTACGGCATTGTTTAGTGCATCTGCAGCTACGGGTAGCCAGGTGCTAGGGTGTAGGATGCTAGCTATGTATAGCATTAGAAGCATTAGGGGATCATAGAGTTCTAGGAACTCCGTAGACTCTAGGGCTTTGCCTAGAGGTGTTCTCTCGTACTTCATACCATCAAATAACACTATACAGCTGGGATCGCGTTCGCACAGCTTATCGATGATGCTTAGCCCGAGTCTGAGGTAATCGCTCCCCCTACCAGAGGATAAAACCTGGTTTAAGAATATCGATCCATCGCTTACCACCACTACGCTTAGATCCCCTAGAGACTCGTACATAGCTATGGGGATGTTGTGTAGAATTCTCGGCGTAGTCGTGGAGCCTTGTACTGCTACAACACCAGCTAGTGGTACGTAGCCTAAGACTTCGCCACTACCCCTAAGCATGGAGGCTATATCGAGAAGAAGGGATCCGTTGAAGCTGTCGAGGTAGAAGTAAGCAGTAGGATAGGGTGCTCCCGTATGCGGGTCTACGACTATAGTGTCCTCTACCCTAATACTGGAGTTAGCTACCGCTAACAGTGTGTTCGATATAGGTGTTTCATCTGCTATAAATAATGCTGGATAGCTACACTCCTTTAGTCTTCCGAGTATAGTTCTAGCTTCTTCTACTCCATACTCTTCCTCAGGAGATATAGCTACGTAGACACAGTGCTTAGCACCACTAGGTATAGATAGTTGATCTAGGTAGAATACAGCTGTAGTAGCTGGGTATCTCTTCTTAACCTCGCTTAGAAACAGGTATGTGCCGAGTTTACCAGTACTTGCTGGAGAAGCCCCTTTGTATACGTAGGGCTGGGGTCTACCCTTTTCCACTAGGGCTATAATCCCTATCACTATCAGCGCTAGGACCACCGCTGTCGTAACGCTCTTCGCTCTCTTCAAGACGGGCCACGCTCTTCTTTCTCAACACCATAGACGTAAGCCGATATCCTGAACATGTAGAGGGAGGCAGATAGCATCGAGAACCCTATTAGCGCCGAGATCAGAGATGTAGCTATCATGGCCCTCTCCATGTAGCCTACAGACCAGGCGAAGAATAGGGCTGAGAGCACGAAGAGAGCTAGAGCAACGGAGATGTATATGTAGAGCTTTAGACTGGGCTTCATGGAGCTACACCAACTAGCTTTAACAAGATGTTGATTAGGTAAAAGAAGGTCAGGTAATAGTTTATATATATTCTCTCAGCTACTGCTCCAACCCTATCTATATCCGGGTTCACGAGAGAATATGCTATATCTCTTGATACCTCGTACTGGGCTAGTACGGCTGCTCCGTATATCATTGTAAGGACTACCATGGATAGAGCGAATACCTTGCCTACATTACCTAGGATGAAGCCGTGAGACAGGGATCCGATAATGTACCACGTGAAGCCCATGACTACTATAGCAGTTAATACTCTGAAAGAGATTTCCCCGAGAAAGGCTAAACCAGGGTTCCAGGTCTCTAGATGCGGGAACACTAGGTCATAGAATACGGCGTAAAGAGGGGGAGCGAAAACGCTGGCAAGTATTAATGACTCGAACCTCCTCATAGGGGTTTCAACATATACATCTACGTCTTTGGTAGAAGTTAGTACCTTTAGAGAGAGGCTACGGGAAGGATAGAGGTATAGGGTAGCCGTGTCGAAGAACTCACCCAGTAGCGAGTAGAAGACCTTGACCACGATCATGACTATTACTAAATGTACTAGCGGATTACCCAGGAAAAGCGCTAGTACCTGGTTTGTTTCAAGAACTCTAGCGCCTAAACTGGTAAACACTGTGATAAATGCCTGAATGTAGCCGCCGATCGAGAAACAGAGAACTGTAATCCCAGTACCTAGCAGAGCTAGGCTTACACAAGCTCTAAGAATAGTTTCTCTAGGATACCTTATAGATCGCGATTGACCCGTTCTATACACTTTTCTAACGTGGTCTAGTACGAGTATCAATATGAGGCCAGAAATAGCTGTAGCTGAGAAAGCCTCAGCCGATCCAGCTAGTGCTAGTAGTACAAGCGTTATAGCATAGAGTACGGGAGAGCCTGTGATCATAGCTGGTATAGATGCGAAAGCCCCTGCCACACCCACAGGATTAGCCAGAAGCTCCGCGTATAGCTCTGACTGAGCCACTGTTAGCAAGTAGGCTATCTGCTTCCAGAAAGCCGTTAGTGCTATAATCCTCGGTAGAGCTTCAAAGACTAGCCTCAGCACTCGGGTCACAGAGAACTCACCAGTCTACGATACTCCCTCCTAGCTTTCTCGACGAGCTCTTGCGTAGCTTTTCCACCAAATCTCGCTACTTCGTATACAGTTGTTATTTTCCTAAAGGCGTCGGAGAGAGGTCCTAGTTTTTCCCTAACTACGTAGTAGTACTCTCTATGCGTTTCTGTGTCTTGCTTTGCTACCCCCGTGGCAACAGCTACCATTGCAACAGAACCCCAGTAAAGCCTAATGGGTTCCGGAAGATCCCTAATATCAGTTATTATTACTGCCTTCCTAGCCCTTACGCGCATAAGTGCTTTAGCGGCATACGGGTAGAGCCTCGGAGCAAGTAGTCCCACGATAGCGACTACGACTAGCGCTACCAGTATTGGAACCAGGGTTTCTAGGCTTATAGGCATAGAAGGAGATATTGATGCACTTGGAAGAGACGCTGACGGTAATCCTATGCCTGCTTGTCCAATGCTCTGTTCTAGCGTTGAACCGCCTATTAGCGAAGCTCCTGGCACACTACCTGTTTTGGGCATGAACTTCTCTATAAAGTCTCTGTACTCTCCCGTGACTAGCTCGGTAATGGTTTTTACCAGCTCTTTATCAAGCGATCTGGCTAGGTCTACGTCGCCGGATGCTTCGGCTATCCTTCTCAGGATCTCTGACGCCAAGAGGTAGTCTTCCTCACTGATCGCCCCGCTAGCGTACATTGCTTGTAAGCGGTTTACAACAGCTTGCAGTATATCCCAGGATACGTATCCCTCGGAACAATACATTGAGAGAAGCTCTTCTAGGATGCTTCTAAGCTCTGGGTTCTTAACGTACTCTAGAAGCGCTTCTGCATCTCCTCCTCTAACTACCTGGCTCAGGGCTTCTGCTTCTCCGCTCTCCAGTACTCCGCTATCAGCCAGGCTTTGAATAGCATCTACTACTCTCTGCCGCTTCTCTGGGTTAGACTGTATAGAAGACCATGTCTCGCTAGATAGAATAGACACTAGGTCCTTAACTATGTCTTCGAGCTGTAGCTCAGCGGATTCCGGGAATCCAGGAGTATGTCGTAGCTGATTAGTTAGGGAGGTAACAGTAGGAGAAGCTAGAGATAAAGCAAGAACCGCTACCAGCATAACCGCGAGAAACTCCTTCATGGCTTAGGCACCGGTACTCTAGCTAGAACCTCGCCAACCGCCTTAGCGGCTGTAACACCCTCTATCTCGTATTCAGGCCTCAGTATGATCCTGTGAACGAGGACTGGTAGGGCCACTGCTTTAACATCATCTGGTATAACGTAGTTCCTACCCTCGAGGTAGGCCCATGCTCTAGCTAGTCTAAGCATAGCTATTCCTGCACGGGGAGAACCGCCTAATCGTACAGCTATGTGCTCCCTAGTTGCTTCAACTATCTGCGCTATGTAGTCTATTATTGAGTCGTCTACTCGAATACTCTTTACCTCTTCAATTGCTTTGAGAACGTCTGCTCTCGAGACTACTGGTTTAAGCCCTTCGATAGCGGATTCGATCTCATCTACTCTCTTGATGAGGTCGCGGAAACCCTCTTTACTGGGGTACCCGGTCTCGATCTTTACCAAAAATCTATCGAGCTGTGCTTCCGGTAGTGGAAACGTACCCTCCATTTCTATCGGGTTCTGAGTAGCTATCACCATGAATGGCTCCTCTAGCTTAAACGTACTACCCTCAATAGTCACTTGTCTCTCCTGCATAGCTTCTAATAGAGCTGACTGTGTACGTGGAGAAGCCCTGTTTATCTCGTCGGCCAGCAGAATGTTAGTGAATATAGGGCCTCTTCTAAGCCTAAACTCCCCACTATACTGGTCGTATATGTAGAACCCTATTATGTCCAGAGGTATGAGGTCAGGCGTCATCTGTATACGCCTAAAGTCTAGGTCTAAGAGCTTAGCAACAGCTTTAGCCATAGAAGTCTTAGCGACGCCTGGAACACCTTCTAGGAGAGCATGGCCACGTGCAAGTAGACAAGACACTATTAGCTTGATCTCCCTCTCCTTCTCTATGAGGAGCCCGGACGAGATCAGCTTGTCTCTGATCACTTTGAACAAAGTCATCGCTATTCCTCGACAACTATGCTCTACATTCTTATACAGAGCGTATCCGGATATAATAAGTTACTACCCTTATCGTCTGCCATACGATGGAGAACCCGTAATAATTTTTTTCCACCGAGCTAGATAGTTATACCTTGACAGGTAGAGGGGTCTTAGCTTTGGAAGGGTCAGCTCGGTGTAGTCCGGAGGAGCTTCTAGAATTCATTCGGAGCAGAAGGAGTATTAGGCGGTATAAACCCGATAAGGTACCAATAGACTTGGTCAAGAAAATAATAGATACTACAAGGTATGCACCAAGCGCTGGAAACAGACAGCCCTGGGTATTCATCGTAGTAGAGGGAGAGGTTAAGGATAAGCTAGCAGAACTCCACAAATGGGCTTGGCCGCTAAAAGAAGCTCCTCTAGGAATATTGGTGGCGTGTGACGAGAAGACTTCCCCCGTGACATACCATGTCGACTGCGCTAACGCAGCGATGTACATAATGCTTGCAGCACACGCTCTGGGCTTAGGCACTGTATGGCTTAACACCCTTAGAGTAGTGGATGAGGCAAGGAAAATAGTCGGTCTGCCGGAGAACTACGTACCAATAGCTCTCCTAGCACTAGGCTATCCAGATGAAAAACCAGAGCCTAAGCATAGAAAGCCTCTAGACGAAATCCTATTCCTCAACAAATATGGAGAAAAACTATAGTAGTTTTTATAAATACATGCTCCTCTCTATTTCTTCTGCATCTACGAGATAAGCTATAGCGGTAGGCTCAGCTCTTGCTTTACTACTCGGAATACCACGCTGGTTCTAGTCTGCCTTACATACGGGTTTTTGAGCAGACTTTTCACGAAGCGGTCGAGCTCCGATATGCTCCTAAACACAGCTATGACTGCAATATCGAACTCTCCGGTGATATCTAGCACGATCTGCACGTTGGGGTGTTCAGCTATTTCCTTCTCCACCTCAACTATGTGCTTACCATCAGCATTTATCAGGATCAAGGCTTTAACCTGATAGCCAAGCTTTGCTTCATCTACTAGTACTGTGAACCTAGCTATTACTCCTCGCTTAACAAGCCTCTTGATCCTATCGTGTAGAGTAGACGATGGAGAATTGAGCTTTCTAGCTAGTTCTCGTAGACTGATTCGGGCATTCCTGACTAGTTCTCTCAAGATAGCTCTATCTAGGGGGTCTATTGGGTCGCTAATGGACAATACCCAATTACCCACATGGCCTTTCTGTACAGTTTACGGCTTCATGTATTGTATACCTTAAATAAGATTCGGATAATAGTCTAAATGACGTATTTAACAGGGTGGGGATAATGGAGCATGCTAGGCGTCGCGTATTCCTACTATACCTCGACCTAGCCGGAGTACTCCGTGGCGTCGAGAGGCCCTATGTGAACGGGGCTAAAGAGTACTCAGCGCTGTTCGATGCAAGCAGTGTCTACGGGTTTGAAGAGATAGAGAGAAGCGATCTCAAGTTAATGCTTCCAGCGAATAGGTTGAAGAGCCTGCCGTGGAGCCAAGAGGTTAGTGCTGGTATAGCGTCAATACACTATACTAGCGGCGAGAGATACGTTAAAGATCCAAGGCTTGTAGCGGAGAAAGCTGAAGATTTCGTGGAGAGCCTAAGGTATATAGCATATATAGGGGTAGAGTACGAGTTTTTCCTGTTCCGAGGGCTTAACGTAGAGATAGGCTATACTAAGCAAGTGCTCGAGATAAGCGCTCCCGAGACAAGTTCTAGTAGGTACTTACTACCGCCTAAGAGAGGATACCAGGTAGTAGAGCCCGTTGACGAGATCAGGAGGGTTAGGCGTAGAATAATTGAAGCAATCGAGTCCATTGGGTATAGAGTTGTTAAAAGCCACCACGAAGTAGCCAGTAGTGGTCAGGTAGAAGTAGCTATTACTCATAGAGAAATAGTAGAGTCTTGTGACGCCGCTGTATGGGTTAAACTAGCCTCTAAGAATGTCGCAGAAAAGGAGGGATTCACAGCGGTATTCCTGCCTAAACCCCTTGTAGGCGATAATGGCTCAGGTATGCATATACACGTAAGCCTCTGGAGAGGTGGAGTCAATCTCTTCGTAGATACTAGTGACGAGTACGGGGTGAGCCAGCTAGCAAGGTATTTTATAGGAGGGTTGATAGAGCATGGTAGAAGCCTTTCAGCAATAGTATCGCCTACCGTTAACAGCTACCGTAGACTAATACTCGGGTACGAAGCACCCACCGTTCTGGCATGGGGTGTTGGGAATAGGAGCGTATCGATAAGGATACCGGATATTAGGGAGGAGCGGGTCTTTAGGATAGAGTATAGACCCCCAGATCCTATGGCTAACCCCTACCTAGCTATACCAGCTATGGTACTAGCTGGTATTGACGGCATTAAGAAGAAGATCGAGCCTCCACTACCGCTTAATAAGAACGCTTACCACTATAGTGAGAAGGAGCTAAGAGAGCTGGGATATAGGCGACTTCCACGGAGCCTCGACGAAGCACTCGATGAGCTGGAAGCGGATCATGAGTACCTGAAGCCAGTGTATAGTAGGGAACTTCTAGAGTCCTATATAGAGGTGAAGCGTAGGGAGGCACGCGAATTACAGGCTATACCAAGTCCTGCCGAGTACTACTACTATATGTACTGGTGAGATCCCACGGCAAGCTCTCACCAAATACGTTATGGTATAGAACCCCTGATAAACTGTGGTGGGGTTCTTTTTCTTTATCCTCTCCAGGTTCTCCAATAGGTATTATGGCTTCTAGAGAGTAGCGTTTAGGAGCTTTAAGTAGATCTGCCACCGCTCTAGGATTTGGCGACGTATAGGTAAGCGATGCTAGACCCTTCTCCTCAAGAGCTAGCAGTAGGTAGCCTATAGCCAGCCACGTACTCTCCCTCCAATAGGGTTGCCTAGTATCCGTTAGCACGGCCAGTAAGTACGGAGCCGTTGCTAAGAACTCCTTCTTCCAAGTAATGCCTCTCTCAGCAAGCCATTCTCTAAACCAGCTGGCAAACCAGGCGAACTATGCAACTTCTTCTCGCTAGCCTCGCATATCCTCCTAATCATAGACTTCAAGCCGGGATCGCTGATGAGTACAAACCTCCACGGTTGCCTATTAGCTCCCGAAGGAGCCTCTAAAGCAGTCTCTACAGCATAAACTATATCTTCTAGCGGTACAGGCTCTGCTCTAAACTTACGAATACTACGCCTTCTCTTAGCTAAATCTAGTACAGAGCCCTTAATCACGGTACATCTACCTAAAAAGTATTAGACTATACCACTGGTTACAGTACTAGGAGAAGAGGTTAGACCGTGCTCCTATCAATTCTTCAAGCCCATATTACCCTAATCCTAAGTTTAGATAGATCGCTGGGATTACTTTTCTCTTTCCAAGATCTTGCTTAGCTCGTCTGCTATATACTTGTGATCTGTGTAATCCTGGACCACTATTATTCTAGCTCCGGGTTTTTGTTGCTTTATTTTCTCATAGAAGCTAACATTAGTTACGTATATATCTGCATCTTGGAGGGCGGCTGTACTATAATCAGATACCTCGATCCTAGCTTGTAGTCCAAGAGCTTCTACTGCCCTACGTACCGTTTCAGCTAGTATGAAGCTACTCCCTATTCCTAAACCACAAATACAGATTATCTTGAGAGGCTTTCCCAAATCTCTTATCCCCTCTACCTGTGCTTAAAGTGCTTGTACTCAGGCCATTTCTCCGCTAGCTTTAAGTTATACTCAAACCCGCCTTTTACGTTATGGATTATTCTTACAGGTGGCTCGATTCCCCGTTTAAGGAGGATCTCGCAGGTTTTTATCGATATCATGTGCAGGATAGTGCAGTTTATAATGTTCGACACAGGCGCTACTTTAGGATACATTCCCGGGATTTCTATAATGGCATCTCCTATCGGTATGTGATTGTCGATAACTATGTCTACTAGCTCGTAGAGCTTTTTACCGGAAGAGTGGCGAGATGGCATTGATTTAGACCAGGATACCGATGTAACGCCTATGGTGGTTAAACCCCTCTTTTTAGCTTCCATAGCCATTTCTATAGGCACAGCATTTATTCCGGAATTAGATATGATCACTATTGTCTCTCCCTCCTTTAGATCGTAATACTTAGCTACTGTTTCGGCATAGCCGTGTAGTCTCTCTACAAAGGTTGTTCTTAGCGCGCCGTTGACGACGGAAAGAGCCGGATCTAGTATACCGTTATAAGCGTATAACTCTCCCCCTCTATTAAATACGTCTATAACTGTTACCTGGGTATGACCTGTCGCAAAGAAGTGGATAGCTTTTCTCCTCTCTATCGTATCAGCAAAAACCTCTGCAGCCCTCTCTATGTTCCTCTTCTCCTCTCTAACTACAGTATCAAGAATAGACTTTATCCTCTCCAAGTACTCTACGATGTAGTCCATGTCGCTCACCCCGCTTCTCCCGGTTTTCGGTTTTGTTTACTCTCTAGGTTACTAATTACCTCGAAAAGTACTTTTCCTTCGCATTGTGCGGGAAACGGAATACCATGTAGGAAGCATAGAGTAGGCACAAGATCGATAGTATACACTGGTTTCTCAACAGAGGCTTTTTTTATGTTAGGACCATGCATTAACAGCACCGCGGCATTAGAAAATACCCCCATTTTTTCATTTGGAAGATAGTGGTCATGCGCTGCTATGGTCTTACTGCGTTGTACTCCCGAGAGTTTCTTGATCTCACTCAACGGTAATTCGAGGATCTTATGCCTATGTACATCTATATCCGTGTAAGGAGGTTTGAAGAAGTAATAGACATCTGCAACATACTTGCCGGAAAGCCCGAAGAACATGCCTTCTTTCTTAGTTACAACCGTTGCAATGATTCTCTCACCAGTTTCGGGATCACGGAGCGAGTATAAAGCGTCAACTATTTCCTCTACTACCTTTTCATACTCACTTTCATCTACTATTCCATGCGGGAACTTGCCCTTCAAATTCACCCATACGTCCATAACCCAGGGAAAAGCCTTTGTGTTTTCCCAGTCGATTTCGAGTTTACCATTAACCTCCTTGAATCGTAGAAGACCTCGCTCCATAAGCACCGTACCTGGCCACACTAGCTTCCATGTAGGGAGTGCACCGTGATCGGAAACCACCACTAGATTTACGTTTTCCCCGCTTAGGTCTAAGAGTTTGCCTACCAGGTCATCGGTTATTTTCAACGTTTCCTCATAGATCCTCCAAACACGTCTAGCCTCTTCCTCGCTGTAATCAGGGCTTTCTGGACATAGTTTTCTTAGGAGAAAGTGGTTTAGAGCATCGAATATGTGGAGCTGCATAAAGAATAGATCCCAATCGTACTTCTCGCTAAAGTACTTATAAGCTCTTGCAAACCAGTTAGCCTGTTCTCTTAGTAGCTCGAAATACGTGTTCCAGTCATTTCTCGTTAAGGTAACTATTGGTATAAGCTCGAGTCC
>QMWW01000007.1 GCA_003661825.1 Thermoprotei archaeon | reverse complement strand
TATTTAGGAGAATAGCTATTGTACAAATGCCTTACCTCGGTCCACTAGATGCAGTAAGTGAAATGGGTAAGCGTATTGGTAGAGAAGTGCAAAATTTTGAGGTTCGAGAACTAGTCATCGCGCCTACGGGATTAGTTGATGCATATTCACTAAGCGTTTTTATCAATAATATAATTGAAGGTATTAATTCTAGGTATCACATCCAGGTAAAGAGTTATCCAAGAAAACCCTATAAAGTACCAGTATATGTTATGGATCTTCATCAACTGGTACGAGATAGAAGTAATGAGATAATAATAGTATTTGAACCCGAGGGCAAATACATAGGAGATGTCCAAGAGATGCTGACTGATATCATTCTTAAAACAAGGAAGAGGATCAATCTACTGTTTGGATCACGAAGGGGAATCCCTCCCGGAATATATCGTTTCGCCGATTTAGTAGTAGATATAGCCCCTGGCATAACTTTATCAACCGATTACGCAGCTGCGGCTGGTCTTGTAGCTTTATCAACTACAATATACAGTAAATATAGATCGATGATAAGCCATGAAAGCAATAATACTGGCAGCAGGTAGGGGTTTAAGATTAAGACCCATTACTGAGACTAGGCCGAAGGCTCTTATTCCAATTCTATGTAAACCCTTACTCCAATGGCAGCTAGGCGCGTTAGAAAGGAGTAGTAACAAAGTAGACGAGGTAATTATAGTTGTAAACTATCTTGGGGAAAGGATTAAAGAATTCGTAGACCGCTATAGCACTAATCTTCGTATTAGCATAGTAAAACAAGAAGAGGAGAAGGGCACTGGAGATGCCGTAATTAAGGCTGTTGAGGATTTAGATTATGACGAGGAAGTACTAATAATGTATGGTGACGTGTTTCTTAGAGACTGGAGAAGCATAGATAAAATTATAGCTATGGATGGAAATGTCATAGCAGTAACCCGTGTAAAAAACCCAGAGAATTATGGAGTAGTTGTAGCGGATAAGGGTTTGTTCAGAGGAATAATAGAAAAGCCCAAAAAACCTGTGACAAGCACCGTTAACGCAGGGATCTATAAACTAAGAGTGGGTGATATCTTAGAACATAGAAATGTTCCTATAAGTCCTCGGGGCGAGATCGAATTTACCGATATAGTGAATGAAATAGGCAAGAAAACCCGTATTTCTGTATTCGACTTAGGAGAGAGATCGTGGATCGATATAGGATTTCCCTGGAACATAATTGAAGCCAATAAGCTAGCATTAAGCGAGCTTAGACATAGCATAAACGGAGTAGTAGAGTCTTGGGTAACTATTAAAAAACCAGTGTATATCGGAGAAAATAGCCTAGTGAGATCGGGGAGCTATATAGAGGGCCCAGTATACATAGATGACAATGTAGAAATAGGGCCTTCCGCAAGGATCAGGCCGTACACTGTAATCTGCAAATACGCGAGAATAGGTTTTTCCGTCGAGGTAAAGGAGAGCGTATTAATGGAGCATGTACATGCTTCACATCTAGCCTATATAGGTGATAGCGTGATCTGCGAGTACGTGAACATAGGAGCAGGAACCATGATCGCTAATTTAAGGTTTGACAACAAGCCAGTCAAGGTATCTATAAAGGGCGCAAAGATCTCTTCGGAGAGAAGAAAGTTCGGGACAGTAATAGGAGGATACGCTAAAACAGGAGTTAACGTCTCGATCATGCCTGGAGTAAAGATAGGATCATATGCATGGATCGCTCCAGGCGCAGTAGTCTACCGTGACGTACCTCCAGGGAAATTCTACAAAGTTGAGAAAGTAGAATATATTTTAGAGGATATACATAGATACATCTGAAGATTAAGTATCTGGGAAACCTAATGAGAATGAGTATCGATGAATTCAAGAAAAGATTTCCGCACCTGGCTAAGGAAATACTAGAAGGAGAAAATAGCAAAATCTCTTTAAGAATAGAGAGACACCATCTCCTCCCAGACCCGTGGAGAGGGTATACTCCAGGGGTTTCTGACTATCTCCGTAGATGTAAATCTGTTAGCGAAGCGCTAGAGGTTATCAGTTACTTAGAGAAAAGGGGCGAGATATCAGAAGAAGAAGCTAAGGAGTATAGAGAGATTATTGAAAATAAGGGATTATCGTTCTTTGGTCCGCCAAAAGAAGACGACTACTATTACAAGAAAGCGTATGAGTACTGGAGAAAGCTAGCTAGAAGAAAGGTAGGAGAAGGTCGTAAGCTCAGCGGGCCTTAGCAGCTACAATTTTAATAACATCATTATCTTCTAAGACGTAGTTCTCTCCAACACGTTCTCCTGTTTTAGCATTTATTGCATATAGGAACGAATTCCCTAAATCAGTATGCACCATATATGCTAGATCTCTAACTGTTGTATCACGTTGTACTAGATATGCATCTGGTAAAACGTTTCCATGATGGTCTGTATATTTATTGTGATTTTCAACGGGATAAACTACTATCAGCCTTAAAATGTTGAAGACGACGCTATTTATTAGTTGTTGTACACCAGTTGATCCGTATCTCTTGAGGACCTTATCTTCTATGAGCTCCAATGCTTTTTTCTGTTCCCTAGTCAGCTTTGATGAGCTAATAATTCTAAATTCCGGATCTCCCGGTATATAAACTATATAGCTATTAAGAGCTGCTTTTCTCAGAATGTACTCTGCCAAGGCACTTATAGGGATAACTCGCTCTTCGCCAAACTCTCTTTTCAATCTCTTTATATTATCATATGCGGCCGGTAGATCGGCTTTATTGGCAGCTACTATTATAGGTTTACTAACGCTTCTGAGAGCCTTACTGAAAGCTTGTATATCTTCGTCTCTCCATTCCCGTATCCTCTTATCCTCTAAACCAGCTTTTCTTATAGCTTCTAATACATGGTATTTAGTAATGCTTAAACCAGAAAGGCTTTTTACTAGAAGTTCTAACGGATCACGCATACTAAACAGATGCCTAGAGATCTTATTATTCCAAAGCCGCTTAACTACTGTGTAAAACCAGGTATCTACCTCCTTCTGTATAGCTACCACTTCTTCTACAGGATCAGAAGTCCCAGGTCTAACAGGGTTTCCTTCAGGATCTGTTGCTCCCGCCGCATCTACTACGTGTATCAATGCATCGGCTTGTCTCAGGTCATCCATGAACTTATTCCCTAGTCCACGTCCCTTACTAGCTCCGGGGATCAAACCTACTACATCCATTAATTTTATAGGAATAAACCTATTACCGCGTAAACAGTAACCGCTTCGCGGGTTACATTGCGGTAAACCAAGCTCTACATGAACGCATTTCTTCCTAACATAGCCTATGCCTATGTTTGGCTTTATAGTAGTGAATGGGTGATTAGCTATATCCACGGTAGCTAAAGTTAGTGCTGCAAACAGCGTCGATTTACCTACATTCGTCTTACCTATTATGCCCACGATCTTCTCAGGCGGCGGCAATGTTTTATCACTGGCCAGACTGCGGGTACATAGAATTGATTATCCTATACAAGTTTATAAACCCTGATAAATATTCATTTTACTCCGACTTAAACAAGGTGTATACAGCGATGGTTAAAGGAATGTACCACTACATGGCAGAGCTATGGAAAAAACCCTACGAAGGAGAGTTAGGCAAGCTTATGAAGCAACGGCTTATAGCATGGAGGAGAGAGCCAGCCGTAGTACGTATAGAGAGGCCTACGAGGCTCGATCGTGCCCATGCACTAGGCTATAAGGCTAAGCTCGGTTTCATAATTGTCCGCGTCCGTGTAAGGAAAGGAGGCCGCAGAAAGCCGAGACCAGATAGTGGGCGCAGACCTAAAAGAATGGGTATATACGGATTTGCCCCTGCTAAAAGCCTTAGATTAATAGCCGAGGAAAGAGTGGCTAGGAAATACCCTAATCTAGAGGTACTTAATAGCTATTATGTCGGAGAAGATGGAAATTACAAATGGTTTGAAGTAATTCTCGTAGATCCGCATCACCCAGCTATATGTAGAGACCCCGACATAGGATGGATTTGCAGTAAACAGCACCGCGGTAGAGTGTTCAGAGGGCTAACTAGTGCTGGGAAAAAGATGCGAGGATTGCGTAAAAGCCGAGGACTCAAGTATACTATCAAGTATAAGTGGAAGCGCAAGCAGAGGGAGAGAATGCTCAAGAAGAGACACGAAGCAAGCCGTGGAGCGCGCGAGCCTTGGAGTATCGCGAAAAAACTAGAAGAAGAGTAAGAACATGTTTAGCGTACAAGAAGTAGAGGTAAAGACTTACTGTCATGCTACAGAGGACTGTTCAAAAGTCTTAGTAGCTCTCCTAAATACCGTACCACCTGTTATGCGTAGAAAGGTTGAGCCCACTAAGCAGATTCTGCACGGCTATTACGGTAACCCGATCACAGTATATTCTCTTAAGTTACGTGAAGACCTAGAAGACTTACTAGGATACTTAGCTCGAAGTTTTAGCGATAGCGATAGAGCTATTCTATCGGCAACGCTAGATCTAAGATATGACAGGAAAAGCAACAAGCTATTTATAAGGATTAGCAAACAAAGCGCGTATTTTAATAAAATAGAGCTTCACGATTCAGACGATGTAATCAAGATCACTATTTCATTTAAGAACGGGCGCGGGATAAGTAAAGTGAGGGAATACTTGAAGAAAATGGGGATGATCAGGTAGTTGAAGATCTACATAGACCTGTGGATTAAGTCGCTAGATAGTAAAACAGCTGAGATCCTCCGTAAGCTAGGCTACAAAGCAATTGCAGTAGAAGAAGAAAGAGAACGCGTAGCGGACTTGCTAGTTATCACAAAACGTGTAATAGAAGCTAATACACGAAAAGAACTCAAGGAGAAGCTTCATGGTATCAAACGGAAACATGTACTAGTTTCTGTAAAACCTTTGAGTATAGAAGCGGCAAGAATGGCGGCACACGATTCACGCGTTGACACAATAATAATCGACGACACTTGCTACAAATACATTGACAGAAACCAGATCAATCTCATGAAACAGCACTCGAAACCTCTTGAACTGCCTCTAGGGAGATGGCTCACTTATACGCCGAGAAAACGCTCAGCTATATATAGGAGGGTGGTGTATTACCTGTTTCACACTAAGATGCCGCTAATAGTGACAAGTTGTGCAAAGAATTGGGACGAACTGCTTGTGCCTCGATCTACCATTTACCTATTATCAATAGCTTTCCATATCCCCCTCTCACAGGCAGTATTATCTCTGACTAGCTATCCTAGGGAGTTAATATCCCGTTGTGGTGTCAGTATTTGAGCATTGACTTACAAATACTATACACACTGATCATTCTTTCGTTAGCTTTATCTGTACTTGCCATAATCCTGGATATAAGCAGGACGCAAGTACTAAGTAGTAAGGTCAGTAAGCTGGAGAACTTGGTTAAATCACTGTTTTCCCGCAAGGAGAGGTCAATCAAGAAAATAAGAAAACGCTACATAGTGTTTAGCATTATCAGTAAGCATAGATACAAGCGGATAGAGGTAGAAGAGGCCATTAGAAGGGCTTTTTCAGAGATGTTCGGCGAGATCAGCGCTGCCAAAGCAGATCCACAGTTAATATACTTTGATCCCTCAATACAACGAGGTGTAATAAGAGTATCACATATATATAAAGATCATGTAATAGCGCTGTTAGGCTTCATAAGGGAAATAAACGGGAGATCTTGCCTCCTCATACCCATAAAAACTACCGGAACTATAAGGAAAGCACGTAAGATCCTCTACACTCTCGGAAAAAAGTAGTCACATACGTGTTCTAAGGAAGACTTATAGTAGAATTAACACAAATTATATAATATGATTTAATGATGAAGCCGCTCCAACATGATTGATGAAGACCTCGCGACGAACTGATCCTTAGAAAGCTATTAAACCCCACATGATATAAGGAAGAACTCAGATGCGGGGGTGCCCGAGCCTGGTCAAAGGGGGCGGACTTAAGACTGGTATGCACCTCTCTTAAACGTCCAGGAGGAGATCCGCTGGCGTAGGCCTGCGTGGGTTCAAATCCCACCCCCCGCACTCCTGAGCTATATAGCTGTGGTAACCTTTGATTAAAAGATTCAAATAATCTTATTACTCCCAACTAGTTTAATATGGATATTAGCATTACCTGGCACAGTGGTGGCTATAAATGGGATTAGGATTACCAGCTACAGCCGCATATGATAGAGCTATAACGATATTCGCCCCCGATGGCAGGATCTACCAAGTAGAATATGCCTTTGAATCTGTAAGGAGGGGGTGGACCACCCTTGGTATTAAGAGCAAAGAGGGGGCGGTTGTTGTTGTCCACAAGAAAAAGACGTCACCTTTGATAGATGATACAGTTATACAGAAGATTTTCATAGTAGACGATCATATAGGGGCTACTTTTGCAGGTATAGCAAGTGATGGCAGGGTATTAGTAGACTATGCAAGACATCTTGCACTAGTACATAGGTTTTACTATGATGAACCTATAACTGTTGAGTACCTAGCTAGGCAAATTTGTGACGTTAAGCAAGCTTATACTCAACACGCTGGCGTAAGACCATTCGGCGTAGCAATAATACTTGTTGGAGTAGATGACCAGCCAAAGCTCTATATGACTGAACCCAGCGGTAGATACCTAAGCTACTACGCAGTTGTAATAGGCGAGAAAAGTAGTGAAGCTAATAGCATTATTGAAAAGAAGTATAGATATGACTATAGCCTTAAAGATATCATAAAGCTTGGAATAGAAACGATAGCTAGCGTCTCTGAGGAAAAAATCGGGCCGGAAAACATAGAAGCAGGCTATATAAGCGTCGAGGAAAAGAGGTTTAAGATAATGAAATACGATGAAATCAAAAAGTATATCGATGAATTAATAGAAGAGGGTAAAATAAAGTAAGTACAGGCTCGAACACTGCGCTTTCATTGTACGAAGAGTATGGTACAGAGCATAGATAGGGGAGGCCTGTGCCCGAAAAATACGTTATCGCTAGGTACTCGGCAAAGGGGCATATATTTGAGATCCTCGTAAACCCCGATCTAGCCCTAAAGGTTAAAGAAGGTAAAGTAGTAGATATTAATGAACTGTTAATAGGAGACTATGTATACAAGGATGCTAGAAAAGGGTTAAAAGCTTCGCCCGAAGCGCTTAGATCGGTTTTTGGAACAGACGATCTCAAAAAGGTCGCCATAGAGATAATAAAGCGGGGGGAAATAAATCTAACCGCCGAACAGCGAAGAAAAATAATAGAAGAAAAGAGGAAACAGCTAATTAGTCTAATAGCTAAGAACGCTATCGATCCTAAAACCAAGCTTCCTATACCGCGTAAAAGAATAGAGATAGCGATGGAACAAGCAGGCATAGCGGTTGATCCTTTTAAACCCGTTGAGTTGCAATTTGAAGAAGCCGTTTCTAAGCTAGCTAGATACATTCCAATAAAAATAGCAAAAGCGTATATTGCTGTAAAAATACCTCCTCAATTTAGTGGAAAAGCGTATAGAGTCTTAGCTAGTATAGGAGAGATAAAGAAAACTAACTGGCTTTCCGATGGGAGTTTACTCGCCGAGGTAGAGATTCCAGCGGGTACCCAACAAGAGTTCATTGATAAGATCAACGAATTAACAAAGGGTGCCGCATCTATTAAGATCCTATATGTTAGGTGAACGTATTTGAAGCTGAAAATACTAGTCGCCGACAGGCAAATTGTCAGACCAGGAGATATATTGGCTATTATAGAAGATGAAGAGGTGGAGTCTTTTAAGTACCTTCCCGAGAAACACATCTATATCCTCAAAGGTAAGGTGTACTCGGATGTAATAGGCATTGCAAGTATCAGTAATAACGAAGTATCTGTAATACCGCTAGAGGGAACCTATATACCTAGACCCGGGGATTTAGTGATAGGCGTGGTGACGGGAATAGGTATAACTAGCTGGGTGATTGATATACGCTCACCCTATAAGGGAATATTAAACGGAACAGAGGTTATAGAGAATTTTAACCCAATCATGCATAATCTTCGCGACTATTTAGATGTAGGTGACTATATACTAGCTAGGATAGCAGCATTCGACCGTTCAAGAGATCCTATTCTAACAATTAAAGGTAAAGATCTTGGCAAGATCACTAAGGGTGTTGTTGTAGAAGTAAAACCTAGTAGAGTATCTAGGATCATAGGGAAGAAAGGGAGCATGCTTAATATATTAACGGGGTTGACACATTGTACCATAACAGTGGCGCAAAATGGTGTATTATGGATAAGCTGCCCATCTGATAATACTTTAAATGCTCTCGTAGAAGCCATAAACATAATAAATAGAAAGCCTCATATGCGTGGCCTCACAGAGAAGATTAAGCTGTTTTTAATGCAGAAACTTGAGAGGCTGTAAAGTATGGAGAAACCAGTCTTAATCAGAGAAGATGGTTTAAGACACGACGGCAGAAAACCAGGTGAGTTAAGACCTATTAGGATGGAAGTAGGTGTGCTGAAAAATTCAGATGGTTCCGCTATAGTGGAATACGGTGGAACCAAAGTTATCGCCGCAGTTTATGGTCCACGTGAAACTTATCCAAAGCACCTAATTCTACCAGATAGAGCAATAATAAGGTGTAGATACCACATGTCGCCTTTCTCAACTAGCGAAAGAAAGAGTCCAGCTCCATCTAGGAGAGAGATTGAGCTTTCAAAAGTCATTAGAGAAGCGTTAGAAGCTGTAGTCTTCACCGAGCTCTTTCCACGTACCACTATCGATATATTTATAGAGGTGCTTCAAGCCGATGGCGGTACACGTACTGCGGGTTTAACGGCTGCCTCCCTCGCACTAGCCGATGCCGGCATACCTATGCGAGACTTAGTGGCTGGAGTGGCTGTAGGTAAGGTTGACGGAGTACTTGTACTCGATATAGACGAAGTTGAAGATGAGTATGGCGAGGCTGATATGCCTGTAGGATATGCTGCTGGGATCGATGAGATCGTTCTGCTACAATTAAACGGTGTAATGACTAAAGACGAAGTACTAGAAGGGATTAAACTAGCTAAGAAAGGAGCTGAACATATATACAAAGTAATGAAAGAAACCCTTTACAAAAAATACCTTAAAGCTCTTGAAAGCTAGGGTGAGAGAGCTTGTCTACAACACCTACTAAACAGCCAGTTATACCTACCATTAAGAGAGAAACAATACTAAGACTTCTGAAGAGAGGAGAAAGAATAGATGGAAGAAAGTTTGAAGATTATAGGAACATATGGATCGCTGTAAACCCTATACCTAAAGCCGAAGGAAGCGCACTCGTTAAGCTAGGAAACACAACTGTTGTCACGGGGATAAAACTAGAAATAGGAGCACCATATAGCGATAGACCGTATGAGGGGGTGTTACAGGTACATGCAGAGTTCGTGCCTCTAGCATCGCCAACATTCGAGCCAGGACCTCCTGATGAAGATGCAATAGAAGTTGCAAGGGTCATAGATAGAAGTCTTCGTGAACCGCATGCTATTCGACTAGAAGATCTAGTCATAATTCCTACTAAGAAAGTCTGGATCTTATTCAATGATCTCTACTTACTTGATCATGACGGTAACATACTGGATGCTGGAATGCTTTCTTCAATGCTTGCCCTGAATTTTACCAAGATACCTAGTGTAGTTGTTGAAGCAGAAGACAACATAATAATTAATAGAGAACAAAAAGAAAAACCCCTGCCTCTTAACCTTAACGTCGTAACTATCACTATAGGCGTATTTGAAGAAAACTTACTCGTAGATCCATCGCTAGACGAGGAACTCATCATAGATTCACGAATAACATTTGCAGTAGATGAGAATGGAAGAATAGTCGGATTGCAGAAGACCGGGATGAAGGGAATTAAGCAGGAAACGTTTGAAGCAGCACTAGATCTAGCATTAAGAAAAGCCAAAGAGCTGCACGAACTAATAGGAAAAGTCTTAAATAACCCACAAAACTACACTAAACCTAGCTTAGCACTAGAGGAATTGTGGGGATAGTTAAAATGGGTAAAGGTACAAAGGTAGTTAGTATTGCAGGAAGATATGGGGCACGCTATGGATCTACGCTACGCAAGAAAGTCCGTGATATACTAGAGAGAAGGTATATGCCGCACGCCTGCCCTTTCTGCGGATATAAGGGTAAAGTAGTAAGGCTAAGCACTGGTATATGGTTTTGCAGAAAATGCGGCGTAAAATGGGCTGGAGGAGCATATGTTCCACGCACAGAGCTCAACAAGTACTTTGGTAAAATAGTTATTCGGGAATAGGTCTATGAGTCTCTGCCATGTCAATACTTATAACTACTTCTCATAAACCAAGCCCTAGAACCCGGACTTTTATCAAAGAATTAGCAGCAACACTACCCTATGCCGTAAAAACTAATCGCGGTAAAAAAACTCTTGATGATCTAGGACTAAAAGCTTATCGTGTCGGTGCCAAATATATAGCTGTAGTCGGGGAGAGAAGGGGCAATCCCTCAATTATGAGAATTTATAAATTAGATCTTAGCGAAAAATGGCCTAAGACCAAGGAGATTGTTGTATTCAAAATAAAGGGTATAAAGCTATTAAGAGAGAACCCCTTAGGAGCTAGAGTATATAATCCTGAGTCCATAGGTGTAGACTATGACCTATGTAAAAGTGATGAGTGCTACAACCTTGCCAATACGCTTCTAGCGGTATTCAATGACATTATAGATAAAGATCCTGACGTGAAAATTTACTTATCTGAAAGGAGCAGTATAATACAATTTAAGCCTGTGGATAGACTAGGTAGAATATGCGGACCTTTAATAAAGTTCCGCGGTGTTAAGGTGATTGAAAAATAGCACCTACATAGTAGAGCTTGTGCTTGAAGACCATAATAACATATTCTTAGAAGCACTAAAAAACAGCTTATACCCAGATTCGCAGAACGTGCCTAAGAACTGCAATGTTGAAATTATTAAGAGCGGGGAATCCTTAAAAATAATGATTAAGTGCAGTGAAGTAAATGATTTAAGAGCACTCTTTAATAGCTTTTATAGCATAGTATCAGCCATACTACACATAAGGGAGGAAGTGCTAAGATGAGTCAGCAGAGTTTGCCACCAGAAGTACAGCAAACGCTTGCGCAGTATCAAACGATGAGAGATAATTACGCTAGACTCGACGTCGAGATCAAGTTGATCGAAGCAGAACTTGCTGATATCGAAAATGTACTTGAAACATTAAGGAATCTCAAAGATGAGCAAGAAATCTATAAAATGGTGGGTTACATACTGGTTAAGAAAAAGAAGGAAGAAGTCGTTAGTGAGCTCGAGGAACGTAAAGAGTTATTAAATATTAAGCGTGAGAAATACCGTAAACAACTGGCTGTGCTCGAGAAGCAAATTAAAGAACTAGAAAGCAAACTCAGAGAATTATTAGCTAAATATGGGATAACTATTGGATAAAAGAGTTCGAGAAATAGGGATTAAGCTAGAAGAGCTAGACTTAGATAAGCTCTCTGCTATCTTGGAGAAAGTAGAAAGAGAGATTAGTAACTACTTAAAGGAGAAAATTCCGAGGAAGGCTGAGTACGATCTAGTGTTGTGTATAGATAGGAATGATAAGATCACCCTGTATATAGACTTAAGGATAATAGGAATATACGATGACATTATAAACTACGACAGGATAGTAGGTGATGCTATAAATGTTGCTAGAAAGGCATTTGAACGCGAAATTAGAAAGTATAGAAAAGACAAAGGCTTTCCTATTAGGTCTTAGGAGCCAGGTAATAGGTATTGTAACTCATAAGAACGCTGATCCAGATGCTTTAGCATCGGCAATTACTCTAGGATCTTTCCTAAAAAACGTAAAGTGTAAAGTATTCAATATATTCCCGCAGGGTCTGAATAAGGCTTCTAAGAACGTAGTTGAAACGCTAGGAATAGAGATAGGGTTATACACAGTGCACGAGACACGTATATTAGATCAAGTTATAGACCATTATATTCTAGTAGATACGAGCAGTCCGGAACAGCTAGGTGACATAAGAGATTACGTGCTAAGCAAGGAATATAGTGTGATCGACCATCACAAGCCTGGTACTCTGTTAGTAGGAGCGAAGCATTATGTAGTCACAAACCATTCTAGTACAAGTGAGATTATATACCTGGTGCTGAAAGATTTATGGCATATTCCATCTAATTATGCTACGCTCTTATTATCTGGAATATTATATGATACGAGGTTTTTAATACATGTAGATCAAGATGTCTTCAGGATCATTAATGAGTTAATAAATATATTCAAAGCAGACTATGCTAGGGCGCGAAGAGCCCTTAGGAAAGAAAGAGATCTATCTGAAAGGATAGCTAGATTAAAGGGAGCTAAGAGAATGACCATACTAAGAGCTGGAAAATATCTAGTGGCCTACACAAATGTTGGTGCCTATGAATCAAGCGTAGCTAATTCTCTTATAGAGCTAGGAGCAGATGCCGCATTTGTCTCATCAACTAATAGGTATACCCGTGTCTCCGGTAGAGCTAGAAAAGAGTTTATCGAAGAAACAGGACTAAGTTTAGGAGCAGTATTGATGCCTGAGCTGGCTAAGATCCTTGGTGGTGAAGGAGGAGGTCACGATACAGCTGCATTACTAGAAAGCCCCAGACACAGCACTGACTATATACTAACCGCCCTTCACAGAATACTGCACAAATATCTAGGTAGAATCGATTTTCTTCGTGAGTAAAAGGTTTATATAAGGGAATAGGTATTTCCCTTTTAGAGTAGCCTATTTATAGAAGAGAGCTGATCTACAATGGTCAGATATAAGCAGACTGCTGAAGTATTGAAAATAATGAGAAATATAGAGCAAGTAAGGAATATCGGTATTACTGCACATGTAGATCATGGTAAAACCACTCTATCAGATAGCTTACTTGCAGCTGCAGGTATTATATCAGAGAAGATAGCGGGAGAAGCACTAGCTTTAGATTATCTGGACGTAGAGCAGAGAAGGGGGATAACAGTAAAATCAGCGAACATAAGCTTGTATCACGAGTACAAAGGGAAACCGTATGTAATAAATCTAATAGACACGCCTGGCCATGTCGATTTCTCGGCAAAGACTACTCGTGCCATGAGAGTTATTGATGGTGCTATACTAGTAGTCGATGCTGTTGAAGGTGTAATGACTCAGACAGAAATGTATCTCAGGGCTGCACTAGAAGAAGGAGTTAGACCAGTTCTCTTCATAAATAAAGTTGACCGGCTAATAAAAGAGCTAAGACTCTCTCCAACAGAGATTCAGCAAAGATTTATACAGATCATTAAAGAGGTCAACCAATTGATCTCTATGTATGCCGATAAGGAGTTTAAAACCGCGTGGCAGCTGGATCCTGCTAAAGGGCTTGTGGCTTTTGGTTCAGCGCGAGATAGATGGGGCTTCACAGTTCCGATGGCGCAGCAAAAAGGGGTGAAGTTCAGTGATATAGTGGCGGCATACGAGCGTGGTACAGAAGGCGTTGCTGATCTGCAAAAACTTATGCCCGTTCATGAGGCAGTACTCGACATGGTTGTTAAGTTTATCCCAAACCCAAGAGATGCGCAGAAGTACAGAATTAAAAAAATCTGGAGAGGTAATCTTGACATAGAAATAGCTAAGGGCATGATCGAAGCCAACCCAGACGGCCCCCTAGTAATGCTGGTAAATGACATACGCATAGATCCCCATGCAGGCCTGGTTGCAACTGGTAGAGTGTTCTCAGGAACACTACGAGCAGGCGAGGAAGTATGGCTAGTAAACGCTAGGATGAAGCAGAAGATCCTCCAGGTAAGCCTGTATATGGGACCATATCGCGAACTAGCCGATGAAATAGCTGCAGGAAATATAGCTGCTATCCTAGGAGTCGATAAAGCACGTGCAGGAGAGACGATAGTAGCCGTTGAGTACAAAGACCAAATGATACCGTTTGAGAGGCTTAGAATGATAAGTGAACCCGTTGTAACAGTTGCAGTAGAACCTAAGGATCCAAGGGAGTTAACTAAGCTGATAGATTCACTACACAAGATCAGTATAGAAGATCCAAGTTTAGTAGTTAAAATAAATGAAGAAACTGGAGAGTACCTATTAAGTGGTATGGGGCCCCTACACATAGAGATAGCCTTAACCCTGCTCAAGGAGAACTACGGATTAGAAGTTCTTGCTTCTCCCCCAATAATAGTGTATAGAGAGAGTATAAGGAGTCGAAGCAGAGTATTTGAAGGCAAATCTCCTAATAAACACAATAAACTATATATAAGCGTTGAACCACTCGATGAAAAAACCATACAGCTCATAAGCGAAGGTATAGTGACCGAAGATATGGATTCGAGAGAGAGGGCAAAGATTTTACGTGAAGAAGCTGGCTGGGAAAGCGATGAAGCGAGGAGAATATGGGCTATTGATGAAAATATTAATGTATTCATAGATTTAACCACTGGTGTTCAGCACTTAAGAGAAGTGCGCGATACAATTATACAAGGATTTAGGCTTGCAATGCGCGAAGGCCCATTAGCTTTAGAGCCTGTACGTGGTGTAAAGGTTATTCTGCATGATGCAACTATACACGAAGATCCTGCACACCGTGGCCCTGCACAACTATTTCCCGCTGTACGAAATGCTATATACGCTGGGATGTTAACAGCAAAACCAACTCTCCTAGAGCCGCTGCAAAAACTTGATATAAAGGTACCAATGGAATACATAGGCAGCGTTTCTTCAGTTATAACAAAGAAGAGAGGAAAACTGCTCCAGGTAATACAGCAAGGACTTATTGCTAGAATAGTAGCAGAAATACCGGTTGCAGAGTCATTTGATCTGGCCGAGCAACTACGAGGAGCCACCGCTGGTAAAGCTATATGGGGACAGGAATTTAGTAGATGGGCGCCAATACCAGACTCCATGCTCATGGATCTCATCGCGAAGATCAGGACTAGAAAAGGGCTTAAACCAGAACCGCCTAGGCCAGAAGACTTTATAGGATTCTAAACTATAGTCATTAAACACCACTAAATAAGCATTATTATACAGTCTTTTCGAACACGTTATCGGCTCTACATGGCTCATCTTCCAGCACCATATATACCCCCTCACTCCACTTAACGACGTATCCGAGCCTGGCTAGAGATACCATGATCTTACCAGCCGTCCTAGGACTCACGCCGAGCTCATATGCTATTTCGTGTACTCTAACGAACTTCTTACCCCTCTCCCTTAACTTCATAGCTAATAGCCTAAGGTCTATAGTAACGTTAATGGTATATTTAGACACACACCATCACCCAATTAAGCGATCATGCTTATAAACAACTGAGGCTTAAGCGAAACTAATACTGTGGAAGTAAGGATTATAAGGCTTAACACTATATTATCTTGACAGGCGCCGGGGTAGCTCAGCGTGGTAGAGCGCCGGGCTGTTAACCATACCTAACACTAGCCCGGGTGGATACCCGGTGGTCCGGGGTTCGAGTCCCCGCCCCGGCGTTCCTAATTATAGTATATAGCTGTTATAGAGGTTGGGTATAATGAGTCCTACTGAAGTATTCACTAAAGAAGAGTTTAAGAAGTATGCCGAAATAGCTACAGAATGTAGAGTTTATAAAGATGATCGGAAAGGTATAGCGAAAATAAAAGCTCGTACAAAGCGAAAGCTTGTAACTATAAAAGTTCCTCTAGACGAACTAGATAGTTTTTTACAAGATGTTAATTGTCCCGAAGTAATTGAGATTAAATAGCTATTCTAGAACAATTTCATCGCTATTACTAGGTATGTAAACATTTATGTCCTCATCTATTAAGTTCTTCACCATACTGGCAAGCTCTACCGCAGAGTCCTCCTCCCCATGCACTATAACTACGTTTCTAAGGCTCGATTTATACCTATTAACTATTGAGAGCAAACCATCTTTACCAGCATGGCTTGAGAGATCAAACCACTGCAACCTAGCTTTAAGTTCTGAGATCCCAAGCTCCTCTAGTTTCCCTCCTTCTAGTAGCTTGTGGCCAGGCGTATTTGGCGCCTGATAGCTAACTAGATATATAGCGTTACGCGACGAGCCCCCAAGTTTCTTCAAGTAATAGAGACTAGGGCCTCCTTTAAGCATACCAGCTGATGCCACTATTACACACGGCTTCCTCCAGATCTTTCTTCTATCACTCCAGCCACGAACAAAGTAAGTGTTCTCGACTACTTTTTCAAAGAGAGAAGGATCTCTGAGGAGTTTCCGGTGTCTCATATATATCTCCGTTATATCACGTGACATGCCGTCGATATATACTTCAACGTGTGGAAGCTCCGTCTGTATAAGTGAGATTATCTCTTGACTCCTTGCAACACTAAAAGCGGGTATAAGAACCGTTCCTCCAGAGCTAATTACTTCTTCGACGGAGTTGACTAAGTTCTTTTCAACTAGATATCTTGGTGGGTGTTTCCTCGAGCCGTAGGTAGACTCTATTATTAAGGTATCGATTTTCTTCGGCCAAAGCTCCGCTGAGGAGAGGGTCCATGTATTTATCGTGTTAACATCGCCTGTGTAAAGTATTCTATGACCGCTGGGCGTGTCTATGTACGTTAGCATGCTTCCAAGTATGTGTCCTGCACTGCTAGCAAGGATCACATAGCCTTCTACCTCATATTCATTACCATACTCTACCAGTACAGCATGTGAAACCAAGTTCTCGAACTCGGCTATATCATAGTCTATGTAAAACCCGCTTATCTTCAGAAAGTCATTGATAAGCAATTTAGCTATATCGAGAGTAGGCCTAGTCACGTATATAGGCTGTCTACCAGTAATGTATAGTATAGGTGCAGCTCCTATATGATCTAAATGGGCGTGGGAGATAACCACTCCTGCTAAGTCTATTGGCCTTACGTGGAGAGGGAATTGAGGATGATCTTCTTCCTCAAAGTTTACACCATAATCCAGTAGTATACCCCTTTCTTTCTCTATCAATAGATAGGCAGATCTACCTACTTCTCTACCCCCTCCTAAAACCCTTAGTACTGGCATATGTCCTCTCCATCTATTCTATCACTTGTCCAGCGAGTTTAATAATCAAATTTAAACCAATATTATACTTTAGTAGCATTACTCCTAGAGCATTATAAAGAGGATGGATGTTGCTCCCGGGTCGAAGTCCCCGTGACTTGCGCCGCATGCTCAAAAGAATGGGAATAAACCTCGAAGAATTAGAGGATATTGTGAAAGTTGAGATAATGGGTAAAAATAGGAAGATAGTGATTAATGACCCTAAGGTCTTCGAAATCAAAATGGGTAGTCAATGTATGTATCAGATCGTAGGGACACCCGTGGTGGAACCCATCGCCGAAGAAGTCGAAGTATCGGAAGAAGATGTAGAATTCATTGTCTCCCAGACAGGTGTTTCAAAAGAAAAAGCCCGTAAGGCGCTCATTAAAGCCGGCGGCGATCTAGCAGAGGCTATCCTACTAATAAGGGAAAATAAAGTCTGAGAGGATATAGGTGTTGAGATACGTAAAAATAGATAAGATCGGCGAGGTACACACTTTACTCACAAACAACTTTAAGAAAACCCTAGATAAACCCTCATATCTGTTGGGCGTATACTATGATGGCGATCTCAACAAAGCTGTTCTAGAGTTCCTCGACGATAAGGGAGAAGAGCTTGTTCTCATACCAGATCCTACTGGGCACAAACCATATTTCCTTACAAGGGACTCGCCCGATGAAGTACAGAGTAATAAGAACATAGTAAATCACTCGGGTTTTGAGAGAATAGAGATCGTGACAAAAATGGATCCCCTGACGATGAAGCGTATACAATTAACGAGAATTGTGACAAAAACACCAACTGATGTGGCAAAGCTGAGAGAACATGTCTCTAAAGCATGGGAAGCAAAGATTAAGTATCACGACAACTACGTGTTCGATAACAGGCTTATACCAGGAATGAAGTACCTCATCAACAAGTTTAATAATAGAGGAGAGC